>CAMWSV010000107.1 GCA_947177015.1 uncultured Porphyromonadaceae bacterium | reverse complement strand
AGTATAGAGAAATGAAAATTCTGATATTGGCGGCCATGGATAAGGAGATGGCGCTTCTGAGCGGACTTCTTGAGAATGGAGTTGAGTGTAATGCGGAAGGTGCCTCGGGGGTAGCCGGAAGAATCTCCGGCCATGAGGTGCTCCTTGCCAAGTGCGGCATCGGCAAGGTGAACGCTGCGCTGAATGCTTATAAACTCATCACGGCTTTCGGTCCGGAATTAGTAATCAACTCGGGAGTGGCTGGTGGCGCCGGAGGTATGAAGATCGGTCAACTGCTTGTGGCAGGTAAGGTAGGTTACTATGATGTGTGGTGCGGACCCGGCACTGAGCGCGGGGCAGCCGACGGATATGCTCGACTCTTCGCTCCTTGTCGGCGCGTAATTGAGATTGCCAAAAAAGAATTGGGAGAGGATGGTGTGAATTATGGTCTGATTGCCACCGGCGATGTGTTTGTATCCACTGCCGAAGAGATTCAGTTTATTCACTCTATTTATCCGGAAGCCGTGGCGGTGGATATGGAATCGGCAGCCATTGCCCAGACCTGTGCTATGACCGGAGTGGAATTCAATATAATCCGAGTAGTGAGCGACACTCCCGGCGCCGGAGAAAATATTTCGCAGTATAAAAATTTCTGGCAGGAGGCACCTGCACGCACTTTCGGAGCACTGCGCACCATCCTTGCGCACTTATGATTACCGGATACTAATGACAGCAATCCCTGCCGCCATCTTTATGATGATGTTGGCAGCAATTTTTACCATTAACGGCAGGCAACCTTTTGCCTGCCGGTTTTTTATTGGGCTGCTTCATGGATTGGCAAGTGGAAGCCATGGAGCAACCGCAGCATCCGCCTGCCGATTTATTCTTATGAGTCTTTCGTATGCCTACTATAATTCTGATGATGGCGGCGATCACTATCAGCAGGACTACGATGTATTGCCAGAGAATGTGTGAATCCATTTGTAATTAAATCTTAATCTGAGAGTTATCACTGAGTACCGTCACGGTGATCTGCTGAATCATTTCCTTAATTTGAGAAATGAAATCGGAAGCAGAATATTCCTTGCGCTCGATGCGTCGCAGACGATTCTCCCAGATGCCGGTGAGTTCGGGACTCTTAAGAAGTTCATCCTTAATCACGTTGATGAGGTCGATACCAGCCTGGGTGGCACGAATGGATTTCTTAGCCTTCACTATATAATTGCGTTTATACAGGATTTCGATGATTGAGGCGCGTGTACTCGGTCTGCCGATACCGTTGGCTTTCAGAGCCTCGCGCAGATTTTCATCCTCCACTTGCGAGCCGGCTGTCTCCATCGCCTTGAGAAGTGTGCCCTCGGTGTAATACTTGGGAGGTTGCGACGTGCGTTTCACCAATTTGGGCTGATGACTTCCCGATTCACCCTTTTCAAACTTAGGCATCACCTTCTCCTCATCCCTGGCACTCTTTTCATCCTGAGCATCATCATTGGCAGGATTTTTCTCATCATCCTCATCAACGTCGGGAGTATCTTTTGCATAGACAGTCTTCCAACCGAGGTTGGTGATTACCTTCCCGGTAGCCTTGAATTTATATTTGCCTACTTCGGCGAGTGCGGTGGTCTGTTCAAACACACAGTCAGGCCAGAACACAGCGATGAATCTTTTTGCCACTAAGTTGAATACATTCAGTTCGCGTTCCGAAAGATTGTCGGGCACCGGTTGACCTGTAGGTATGATGGCATGGTGATCCGTAACCTTGGAATTATCAAACACCTTCTTTGTTTTTTTTAGCGCCTTACCCTTAAGCGGGTCAATGATAGCCTGAAACTGAGGCATACCCATCAAAATCTGTCCGCATTTAGGATAAATATCATCCGTGAGATATGTGGTGTCTACACGCGGATATGTAGTGAGTTTCTTTTCGTAGAGGCTCTGGATGGTGCGTAGGGTGTCATCGGCACTATAGCCATACTTTTTATTAGCCTCCACCTGGAGTGAGGTGAGGTCGAAAAGCCGGGGGGGAGTCTCGGTGCCTTTCTTCTTTGAGATATCGGTGATCTGCAAGGGGAGAGCGGCTATCTCATCCACAATCTTCTGAGCCTTCTCAGGCGATTCAAAAGGTTTGAGAGAAGAGGAGAAAAGGGTGTCGCGATAAATGGTCTTAACCTCCCAGGTATCCTTAGGCACGAAATTTTCAATCTCCTGCTGTCGCTTCACGATAAGCGCGAGGGTAGGGGTCTGCACTCTTCCTACCGATAGTATAGGGCGGTCGTCGCGTCCGTTGCCATTATCCCGATATTTAAGCGTATACAGGCGGGTGGCATTGATGCCGAGCACCCAGTCGCCGATGGCGCGACAAAGTCCTGCCTCGTATAGGGGCTGAAGATCCTCCTGAGGTTTAAGATGCTTGAATCCATCGATGATGGAGTCATCTGTGAGAGAGGAAATCCAGAGTCTTTTCACCGGAATCTTGCATCCCGCCTTCTGCATTACCCAGCGCTGAATCAATTCACCCTCCTGGCCGGCATCTCCGCAGTTGATGATTTCCGAAGCCTTACCTATCAGAGATTCAATCACCTGAAACTGATGCTCCACACTTTTCTGAGGTATAATCTTGATGCCGAAGCGTGGAGGTATCATGGGTAAGTAAGCGAGTCGCCACGATTTCCAGAGTGGGGTGTAATCGGCGGGTTCCTTCAGAGTGCAGAGATGTCCGAAAGTCCAGGTAACCCAATAGCCGTTACCTTCGAAGTAGCCGTCGTGACGGGAATTGGCACCTAAAATCCGGGCTATGTCAGCACCCACTGAGGGTTTCTCGGTGATGCAAAGAATCATCTGGCAGATCTGTTATTGATGTTTTCAGTTATTGAATAGTGAATAGGAAAGTTATCTTTATTTGAGTGATTTGAGATTTATTTGCCTGATTTCAGATTCACTTTCGCTTCATTCCAAATCTTGTCCATCTCGGAGAGCGACATCTCCTTAAGGTTGAGGCCACGCTCCTTGCATACCTCCTCAAGATAATTGAAGCGTGCTATAAACTTTTTATTCGTCTTTTCGAGAGCATTTTCAGGGTTCACACCGTAAAGCCGTGCAGCATTAACCACGGCAAAGAGGAGGTCGCCGAATTCCATTTCCAGAGCCTCCTTATCGCCGCTCTCTATCTCGGCTTTAACTTCGCGGATTTCCTCATTCACTTTATCCCATACCTGCGAGGGCTCTTCCCAGTCGAACCCCACGTTGCGCACCTTTTCCTGAATACGGTTTGCCTTGATGAGAGCAGGCAGGGCAGCGGGCACTCCACCGAGTACCGTTTTATTTCCACCCTTCTCTTTGAGTTTGATCTGCTCCCAGTTTTCAAGCACCTTTTCGGTAGAATCAACCTTTACATCTCCGAATACGTGAGGATGCCGGAAGATAAGTTTATCGGAAAGAGCATTACACACATCGGCAATATCAAACTCCCCCTTTTCAGATGCGATCTTGGAGTAGAATGCGATGTGGAGCAATACATCGCCCAATTCCTTCTTTATATTGGGGGTGTCATTATTGGCAAGTGCTTCCGCAAGTTCGAAAGTCTCTTCAATTGTATTGGGTCGGAGTGATTCGTTGGTCTGCTTGGCATCCCATGGGCACTTTACTCTCAATTCATCAAGAATATCGAGCATTCTCCCGAAGGCTTCAAGATGTTGATGACGGCGATTATTGGTAGAATCTGAAGATATATTACTCATAATCAGTGTTATAATAATAATATATGTGAATAAGTCACATATATGGCATAATAGCCGAATTTATAATTAATCCTAACTTTTATGCAAATTTACAGAAAAATTTGGGATAAATTGCAAATAATAAGTTATCTTTGTGAGTTGAAATGTTAACATCATGTTAAAAGCGCGATGAATAAGATGTTGAATTCCGGGATGGTGGATAAATTCCGCCGTTGGATTGAAGTAAGTGATAAAATTGTTCTTACCTGCCATGTGCGTCCAGATGGCGATGCCATAGGCAGCACACTCGGCATGATGCATCTTCTTCAGTCGCTCGGCAAACGTGCCAACGTGGTGGTGCCCGACCAGCCTCCCCGCTCGCTCGCCTTTCTTCCCGGATTTAAGGATATCTGCATATATACACGCCATGAGGAGTATAGCCGCCGGTTGATGTCGGAGGCTGACCTTATTATCTGCAGTGACTTCAACAAACTCTCGCGTCAGGATCATTTGGCAGGACTCACCGAAGCGGCGACCGCCAAGAAGGTGATGGTAGACCATCATCAGGCTCCGGATGATTTTTGCGATCTAAGTTTTTCATATCCCGACATGTCATCGGCATCTGAACTAATGTTCAGAATCATAGCCGCTATGGGATGCTATACTGAGATGAATATCGACTCAGCCACATGTATCTGCACAGGCATCATTACCGATACGCGAAATTTCTCGGTGAATTGTAAGAATCCGGATCTCTACGAAGTGCTGATGCGTCTGCTCGAAAAAGGTGTTGACAAAACTAAAATCGTTAAGGAGGCTCTACTCACCCAATCATTGTCAAGCCTGAAACTTAAGGCATATGCTCTGTCACAAAAAATGGAGATTTTCGAGCGTTGGCATGGAGCAGTCACCACACTCGACGGCGAGGAGTTGAAACGATTCAATTACGAGCGCGGAGATACAGAGGGACTCGTGAATGAGCCGCTCAATGTGCAGGGTATCTATTACTCTTTCTTCCTGAGAGAGGACGAGGATTGTGTAAAGGTGTCGGCTCGCAGTATCAACGACTTCCCGGTATCGAAGATTTGTGAAGATCTATATGGCGGAGGGGGTCACCTTATGGCAGCCGGAGCAGAATTTAAGGGTAGTCTTGAGGATTGCCGCAGAATCCTTATCGATGCCCTCCCGAACTATCTCAAGTATCTGCCGGCGCGCCCTAAGAAAGTAGAGTAAGGTTAATGAAACGAAGAGGGAGGGGTAAAAGGTGTTGTGTAAGAGAATTTGAAGATTGAGTAAGAAAAACTAATCTGAAATAATATAATGACTTATAAGTTGAGAAATATAGCAAATAAATTATGGCTGCTGTCAATTATGGCGGCTGCTATGGTATTGCCTACGTCGTGTAAAGATTCCGAGAGTTACACCGATCTTCTGCGCGATGAGCAGAGAGCGGTGAATTCCTTCCTGGCGTGGCAGAATGTGGAGATAAGCGTACCTGAAGACTCAATCTTCGTCAGCGGTAATGATGCGCCATTCTATCGCATGGATGATGACGGCACGATATATATGCAGGTGGTGAATCCCGGCGATCCGAAAGACAGACCTGCAGACGGCGATCAGGTATATTTCCGTTTCCGCCGGCAGAATCTGAAATATCTGTATGAGACCGGAGTGGCTACATGGGTGGGAAATATGAATAACCTCGGAACCAATACCTTCCCCACGAGTTTCATACTCGGCAACAAGGTGTATCCTTCCACTACCCAGTTCGGCACCGGCATCCAGTTGCCCATGAAATATCTCGGATATTATTCCGAGGTGAATCTGGTGTTGAAGTCCTACTCCGGATTTCCGGAAGATCAGACTGCCTGCATACCTTATTTAATGAATATAAAATACTTTAAACCCGAATATTAATACTATGTCATTGATAAAATCAATTTCCGGAATCAGAGGTACAATAGGCGGTCGCTCGGGCGATGGGCTCGGCGGTGTGGATATTGTGAAGTTCACAGCGGCATACGCTGAATTTATCAAACGTCGCACACAGGATAAGGCTCGCAAGATTGTAGTTGGTCGCGATGCCCGTATATCGGGCGATATGGTATATCGTCTTGTGAGCGGTACCTTGATGTCAATGGGGCTCGATGTGATCAACATCGGACTCGCCACAACGCCCACTACAGAACTTGCCGTAACAGGCGAAGGTGCGGATGGCGGCATTATTATCACCGCCTCGCACAATCCCACACAATGGAATGCTCTTAAACTCCTCAATGAAGCCGGTGAATTTCTCAATGATAAGGAGGGTAAGGAAGTAATCGAGATAGCCGAGCAGGAGGATTTCGTCTTCTCCGAGGTGTTCGATCTCGGCAAGGAGTATATAAATGACACATGGGGTGCGCGCCATATTGAAATGGTAAAGAATCTTCCTCTTGTGGATGTGGAGGCTATCCGTAACGCTAAACTTAAGGTGGCAGTTGATGCTGTCAATTCAGTGGGTGGAATTATTATCCCGCAATTGCTCCGCGAGTTGGGTGTGGAAGAAGTACTCGAACTCAACTGCGAGGCAAATGGCAAGTTCGCGCATACCCCCGAGCCGATTCCTGAAAATCTCACTCAGATTTCAGAACTCATGCGCACTGCCGGAGCAGATTGCGGTGTGGTGGTGGATCCTGACGTAGATAGGCTGGCATTAGTGATGGAGAATGGCGAGATGTTTGTGGAGGAATATACTTTGGTAGCAGTGGCAGATTATGTTCTGTCTCACACTCCGGGCTCCACGGTAAGCAACCTTAGTTCTTCGCGTGCCCTTCGCGACGTCACGCGTGCGCGTGGATGCGAATATAACGCAGCGGCGGTAGGCGAGGTGAATGTTGTGGCAAAGATGAAGGCTACTGATGCCATCATTGGTGGTGAAGGTAATGGTGGAGTTATCTATCCCGAATTGCATTATGGTCGCGATGCTCTTGTGGGAGTAGCACTCTTCCTCACCCTTCTGGCTAAGTCCGGAAAGAAGATGACCGAACTTAAGGCAGGTTATCCGCAATATGCCATCGCCAAAAACAAGATTACCCTCACGCCGGACGTAAATGTAGACGCTATCCTCGATGCGGCTAAGAAGCACTTCGCTAATGAGGAAATAAACGACATTGATGGAGTGAAGATCGACTTCGAAGACTCTTGGGTGCATCTGCGTAAGTCAAACACCGAGCCTATCATCCGTATCTATTCGGAGGCTTCCACCATGGAGAAGGCTGAGGAGTTGGCAAGTCAGATAAAGCAAATCATTGCCTCGCTCTGATCGATAGATATCTATCAGTAATTGAATTCTCAATAATTAATAATTCTCTTTTCCTCAGGAGACTCTCTCATCCTCACTTAGTTCCGAAATTTTATCAGAAGAAAATATGCTTAAGAAATTTTTTCTGAATTTTCTCTCCTCGTTTGTAGGAGCATGGGTGGCACTCGGATTGTTTGGTATCACCATTGTAA
>CAMWSV010000106.1 GCA_947177015.1 uncultured Porphyromonadaceae bacterium | reverse complement strand
GTATGAAAAGATTGTTACTTACACTCTCAGCCGGAGTGATGCTTTCGATGTCTGTGTATGCCGACCAGATAGTACAAGGCGTGGTGCTGAGTGCGGAAGACGGTCTGCCGTTGATCGGTGCAACCGTCATGACTCCCGATGCCAAAACAGGTACTACTACTGACCTTGACGGCAATTTCACGCTCACTGTGCCGGATGGCGTAAAGAAACTGAAGTTTTCTTACGTGGGCACAAATCCTGTAGAAGAGGCTATCAGTGCCAACATGATTGTAAAGTTGCAAGAAACTTCCACTCTGAATGAGGTGGTAGTCACCGGCTATGGCACTGTATCGAAACAGGCATTTACCGGTGCATCTTCAGCGGTAAACGGTGCTACAATCCAAAAGACGTCAGACACAAACCTCGTGAAAGGTCTTGAAGGCAATGTCACGGGTTTTCAGTATAACAATTCCACCTCGTCGCCCGGTACTTTCGGCTCCGTATATGTGCGTGGTCTGGGCTCACTCTCATCTAATTCCCAACCCCTATATGTAATCGACGGAGTTCCGGTATCATCTGCCGCTCACGGCATGGACACCGATGGCAACAACCATTTCGACCCGATGGCTGCTTATAACCCCTCGGATATAGAGAGCGTGACAGTGCTTAAGGATGCCGCCGCTACTGCCATCTATGGTTCGCGTGCCGCCAATGGTGTGATCGTGATCACCACCAAGCGCGGAGCATCATCCAAATTTAAACTGGATATTGACGTGAAGCAAGGTTTCTCATCCATGCAGCATAATCGCATGAAGTATGCCAACGTGAGACAGACCATGGATCTGTTCGCACGCGGTATGAAGCGCTACTATGAATTGCTCGGCGAAGATGCAACATACGAAGACGCCTACGCCGAAGTTACAGATTACTTCGGTTGGGATGGTGTGACCGACTCCGACTGGATTGACGCAATCACCCGTAAAGGTTACTATCAGGACTACAATATCTCGTTCTCCGGAACGTCTGATAAGACCAACTACTATGTATCGTTAGGTTTGATCGACACCAAAGGTATCGTTATCGGTTCCGGCAATAAGAGATATTCCGGACGTGTAAATCTTGACACTTCTTGGAAATTCCTCTCAGCAGGTGTGAATGCTTCATACTCATATTCCGTAAACAATAATTTCTCGCAGGCCACCAACGGCAGTATGTCAAGTCCGCTCGTAGCGGCAGTATCATCGATGACTCCGATGGATAAGATGTATAATGCCGACGGCACATACGCCAACATCTTTAACTATAACCCGCTGGCTCTGCAGGATTCAAAGTTAGGCGACCTCGACCAGACAATAAATCAGACCTTCACGGCTAATCCCTGGCTTCAGGTGAAACTCCCCTTCGGCTTCTATGTGAAGACTAACTTCGGTGTCAATATCATCGACCAGCGCGGATATAACTACTGGAGTGCCGTTACCAATCCGGAAGGGATGGACTATAACGGACTTGGCCAGAAATACCTCTCACGCACTTCAACGCTGACATGGACCAATACAATCGGCTGGAACAAGACCTTCAACGAGATTCATGACTTCAATGTACTTCTCGGTCAGGAAGTGCAGCGTTATGAATACTCAGAAGACTTCTATGCAAGAATGGACTTCCCCTTTGCGGCAGAAGGCATACGCGATATGGCAGCCACAGGTGCTCCGCTCGAATCGGGCTATTCTCAGGAACAGAGCCGCCTTGCATCATACTTCGTTGATGCTCGCTATGCACTTATGAACCGTTACTTCTTCTCCGCTTCCTATCGTCGCGACGGATCCTCTGTATTCGGTGCCAATCATCGTTGGGGCGACTTCTGGTCGGTAGGTGCCAAGTGGCGTCTTACTCAGGAGAACTTCCTTCTTGACAAGACCTGGCTCTCTAATGCCGACCTCAGAATATCCTACGGCACAGTCGGCAACCAGGGCCTCCCTTCGCTCTATGCCGCCCGCGGAATCTACAATACCGGTTACAACTACAACAACATCCCCGGTATGCGTCCCTCTCAGATTGCAAATGACGAACTCTCCTGGGAAACTTCACGTAAATTTGACGTAGGTTTCGACTTCGGTATCTTCAATCGTGCAAACCTCACCTTCGATTTCTACAACGAAGACACTGCCGATGCTCTCTATGAGGTGCCCATATCGATGACTACAGGTCTCGCCACAGTATATAAAAACATCGGTAAGATACGTAACACCGGTATCGAACTCGGTCTTAACGGCACAGTATTCACCAACGAGAAAGCCACTGTCAATGCCTTCGTGAATATGACATGGAATAAAAACAAGATTCTTAAGTTGGCAAACGGCTCGGTGACTTACACCTACCAGATTCTTGAAGAGGGACGTTCCTATCGTCAGTTCTATATGCCTGAATATGCAGGTGTGAATCCCGAAAACGGAAAGGCACTTTATTACCTCAACGCCACCGGAGATGAGACTACAGAAGTATACGGCGAGGCGGCGAAGCGCTATGTGGGCAGTGCGGATCCGAAAGTATTCGGTGCATTCGGAGTGAGCGCCCGCGGATGGGGTTTCGATATCAGTGTCACCTTCAACTATCGTGCCGGTAATAAAGTGTTTAATTCAGGCCACGCATTTACCGGCTGGGGTATGTCGCAGATGACTCCGTTGGCTACAGTGGCTGAGAACTCCTGGACTCCGGAGAATCCCAATGCCCTCTATCCCGAGTATATCTACAGCGACCCCTATCAGGCTACTCAGGGCAACTATTCAAGCCGCTGGCTGATGGATGGTTCTTACGTACGTCTCTCCAACATCAACTTCGGTTATACGCTCCCCGCCTCAATCACTCGGAAGGCTCTCATGGAGAAGGTGCGTTTCTACATCAATATGGATAATATCGCAACATGGACCAAGAAGGAATTCATCGGCTATAACCCGGACACATACGCCAATGGCGTAGTGGCATGGCAGTATCCGGCGGCCTTCACATTTACCGGCGGTGTGCAGATCTCATTCTGATCACGGCATGAAAATATAAGGTCTATTATCTAATTATTAATATCGAATCATTATGAAGACAATATATATCAAATCTCTCGCTGCTCTTCTCCTTGCCGGCTCTTTGACTTCATGCGGTGATAAGTTTCTTGAAACCGATATGTTCGGTCAGGTAGATTCAAACACTGCACTCAACAATGTGGCTAATATCGGCTATGCGCTCAACGGCACTTACTACGCTCTGTCACGCAATGAATTTGCGGGTACCGAAGCCACAGCCTGGGGCGACATCGCTTCGGATGTAACTTATTGGAATCAGAAGACGTCTCACTTTAATGATCTATATCAGTATCAGCCCTTGGAGACAAGTGTGCTTTTGAAAGAGGTGTGGGAATACGGATATAAGGTGATCGATAACGCCACACGAATCATCAAGGCTTCGGAGGCTTTGGCTCAGACCATCACCAATGAGGAAGACCTTGCACTTCTCGACCGATACACTGCTGAGGCACACGCCTTGCGTGCATACGCCGAACTCGTGCTCGTCAACGGATTCGCACACCAAATCAAGGTAGATGGTAAGGACTTTTCCAACGAACCGGGTATAGTGCTCGTCTCAAGCCCCGTATCGATCGACGATAGGGTGAGTCGCTCTACCATCGGGGAGACTTACGCCGCTATCGAAAGAAATCTTGAGAATGCTCTCAACTATTTCGATGAAGCAGGTGATTATTCCTCGGAACTCGTTTATTTCACCCCGGCAGCCGTGAAGGGGCTTCAAGCCCGTGTATATCTCTATCAGGAGAAATGGACTGAGGCTGCCGCTGCAGCCAAGGAGGCTCTCGAACTTGCCGGCATTGATAATCTTGTAGATACTCCGGCTGAATATAAGGCTCTCTACAATGGTGGCGACAGCAACGTAGAATCACTCTTCTTTCTCGCTATCGACCAGCAGAACAACTGGAGTGCCAATTCAAGCGGCACGCTGTGGAGCACTTACTCCTATTCCCCTTCCCCCTGGCTATCAAGCATTATGGCTGAAGATGACTGTCGTCGCGCTGTATGGGGTCCCGGAACGGGTAACACCTCCAATGTTCCCGTTTTCAATGGAGGTAAATTCATGAATGCTACCGGCAATGCCGCCGTAGGCACCTGCTATCTGATTAATGCTCCCGAGATGTTTCTTATCCAGGCTGAGGCTGCCTTGCAGCAGGGCAATCTCTCAGATGCCGCAGATTATCTTCTTGTGGTAGCAAAGCGCAACCCTGCCATAGCATCCGTGGCTGATCTCCCTTCTGATAAAGATGCACTCTATTCATTCATTAAAGAAGAGCGTGCCCGTGAACTCTTCCAGGAAGGTCATCGCCTGTGGGATCTCCGTCGATGGGGTAAGGATGCAAATGTATACGCTACCGGCGCTCCGAACGTGAACTGGACATTTAAGAACTTCAAAGTATCCGAATGTGTATACCCGATTCCTGATTATGAAATCAATACAGGTGCCGGTGTGACGCAGAATGTAGGTTGGCAATCTACTTTCCCTAATCTCTGATAATTCAACCTACAATTTTTTTACTCCTGTATAGAGGGTGCAACGTATCGAAACGTTGCATCCTCTCTTGTATTATTACTTATGTTAGAGTAACTTTGCAGATATTTGTATAATTGGGTTAGTCTTCGCAATTCGTTTAAAACCTGATTTTACAAAATCGGGTCAAATGTTTGCGATATGTGGATTTATACTTTGTTTCGCAAATTTGGAATCTGCGGCTATAAGATGAAGCGGACGTTACGCACCGGAATGTTTACTGAATTTTTTGAGTATGAAATGGATAAATAAACTTTTTAATATGAAGAAGGAAAGTAAGGAACTTTACAAGCAGAAAAATATTGACTGGCTTAAAGCGAAGGCTGCTGAGCCGGGTGTCTATCCTTTGGGAAAGGGGGTATACTATTCAGTAATTGCAGATGGTGATAAATCCGGCAGGATGGCTAATGCCGGGAGTGTGGTGACGGTACGTTATGAAGGGCGCACGATTGATGGTAAAGTATTTGATGCCGATATGGAAGGAACTCCTCCGGCATTCCGTCTGCGTGATCTTATTCCGGGTTGGATAATCGCTCTGCAGAAGATGCATCCCGGCTCCAGATGGGAGATTTATATTCCGGCTGAGCAGGGCTATGGCAAGCAGAGTATTCCCGGCATACCGGGCAATTCAACCCTTATCTTCGATATCGAACTAATCGCAGTGAATTGACTTTTCAACCCGGAAAAAGAGTGTGTCTGTAAGAGTTAAAAAGAGAGAGTCCCGTCAAGATTTTCAATTCTTGACGGGGCTCTGATTATATTCTATAATTATGAAGCCTGAGATTAACAGGGGAGGGCAGCGTTAGTCTTCTTAACTGCTTCTGCGCTCTTCTTGAAGAGTTCTTTCTCTTCATCGTTGAGGGGGAGTTCGATGATCTTTTCGATACCACCCTTGCCGAGTACGCAGGGCACACCGATGCAGAGGTCGCTCTCACCATATTCGCCTTCCAGAAGTGCAGAACAGGGGATGATAGCCTTCTGGTCGTGGATAACGGCTTCTACAACTTCTGCAGTAGCAGCGCCGGGAGCATACCATGCTGAAGTGCCGAGGAGTTTGGTAAGGGTAGCACCACCTACCATAGTGTCGGCAACTACCTTATTGAGAACTTCTGCGTCGAGCAAAGTCTCACAGGGTACGCCACGGAGTGTAGCATAGCGCTTCATGGGAATCATAGTAGTGTCGCCGTGGCCGCCGATTACGAAACCTTCAACCTCATTGGGATTGGCTTCAAGAGCCTGGCTGAGATAGTATTTGAAACGGCTGCTGTCGAGAGCGCCACCCATACCGATGATACGGTTTTTGGGGATACCTGCAATCTTGTGGATGAGATAGGTCATTGTGTCCATGGGGTTGGATACACAAACGATAACTGCGTCGGGGCTATATTTGAGCACGCTTTCAGTAACCTGCTTTACGATGCCTGCGTTAACACCGATGAGTTCTTCGCGAGTCATGCCGGGCTTGCGGGGGATGCCTGAAGTGATAACTACAACGTCTGAACCCTTGGTAGCCTCGTAATCGTTGGTGACACCTTTGATGCGGGTGTTCATGTCGAGCAGATTTGCGGTCTGCATCATATCCATTGCCTTACCTTCTGCTACACCTTCCTTGATGTCGAGCATTACAACCTCATCGGCTACTTCACGAAGTGCAATCACGTTGACTGCAGTAGCGCCTACGTTGCCGGCGCCTACGACTGTTACTTTTGACATGGTTTTATCTTTAAGTTTTAGTTGTTAAAACGAGAATTGTCTGTATATTGGTTTATTTGTCGGTAATTTATCAAACTTTGAAGCCCACTGAGATGTATCGGTATCTTTAGTTTCCGATCGGTAGATCAGACTGCTTCTACTGCTGGTTATGCAAGGTTTGTAAAAACCAATGCAAATATAATGAAAAAAATCTATAAACAGTGAGGTTTTCAGTTTTTTTTCAAGATAACTCTCCTAATCCTTGACGAGTGATTTCCGGCTCCTCCCCGCTACAGTCGATGATGGTGGAGTATTCGTCGCGTCCGTCGCCGGCATCTACAATGAGTTCTATTCCGGAGCGGGCATAGGTTTCGGCTATGAGTTCAGTTTCGCGGGCGTGGTCAGCATCCTGAAATTCGATTGAAGTGGTGAGCAGAGGGCGTCCGAGGCGTTCAGCCACCATGCGGGTAACATTGCTGTCCGGGATTCTGACACCTGCCACTTTTCGCCCTTTGAATGCCTTGGGAAGTTGATGCCCGGCGGGGAGAATGAAGGTGAACGCTCCGGGAGTGTTATTCTTCATCAGGCTGAATACCTCATTGCCGATACGAGTGTATTCGGCAGCCATGGAGATGTCGCTGCAGATAATCGAGAGGTGATTCTTGTCGGGATTGAGGCCCTTGAGTTTGCAGAGTTGATTTATAGCCTTGATGTTGAGTGCATCGCAGGTGATGGCATATACCGAGTCAGTAGGTAGAATCACGAGATCTCCGTTTTCGATAGCCGAGGCTATCTCGCTTATCTGGTTCTCGGCAGGTGCATCATTCCATATCTTGATTATACGCATAGGGCAAAAGAAATAATGTTTTTACAAATTTAATATAATAAACGTAATTCTCATTAATGAAATTGGAGGAATTTATATTAATTTTGTAATATATTTAATTAAATGCGAAGAAAATAATATATAGAGAAATGAAAATTCTGATATTGGCGGCCATGGATAAGGAGATGGCGCTT
>CAMWSV010000105.1 GCA_947177015.1 uncultured Porphyromonadaceae bacterium | reverse complement strand
ATAATTATTTCTATTCCATAATTACTTATGTTTAAAAATTTATTATTACTGTCAGCACCTATCGGAGCCTTACTTATGCTCGGTGCATGCACTGACGACAATTACGACCTCTCGAATATCGACACATCGGTAGAGGTCAAAGTCAACGATCTGATTATTCCGGTAAATCTCAATCCGGTGACACTCAATTCTATCATCGATCTGGAAGAGGATGGAGCATTCTCCAAAGAGGTAATCAACGGGAAAGAAATCTATGTCTACAACTATGATGGCTCTTTTGACTCGAATGAGATTCACATCAACGAAATGAACGTAAAGTCTCCCGGTGAACTCAACCCCAAGGTTATCAAGGTTGATCTGAACATGCCGAGTCTGCAACGTCGCAGAATGCGCGTTGCCGGTCATGATCAGTTCCAATACAAAATTAACCGTATGACTTCGGATTTTGAATACAATCTGCGTAATGTTGACCCCGCAATCCAATCCATTGATGAAATCGGCATCACAGATCTTGTATACACCGTCAAGATGATTATCCCCTCAGATATTATGGCAGACTCCAAAGAGGTACAGTTGAAGGATGTCAAAATGGAATTCCCGAAAGGTATGACCTACAAGGGTGCTTCTGCCAAATCCAACATAGGCAACTATGATGCCAACACAGGCGAACTCTCCATTTCGGATTATAAAACCACCAACGGCACAATTACTCTTACACTCACTGCCGATGCTCTCAACTTCAAGGCTATGGATATTGCCCTTAGGGAGCATGATCTTGACTTCACTGGTGAAATTGTAGTTAGAGAAGGTGAATTCGTAATGATTCCGAAATCACTTATCTCCGATTTTCCCGATACTTTTAATATCGACATCAACTATAATCTCTCTGATTTCGATGTAAATACTTTTACCGGTAATCTGGATTATACTATCGAAGGATTGCAATTTGAAGATGCTGTACTTTCAGATATTCCTGATTTTCTCAATCAGCCTGAGACACGTATCAAACTCGCCAATCCTCAGATCTATCTCAGCGTCAACAACTCTTGCGCTCAGTATGACCTCGAAGGTATCTCCAAACTTGAGATCACACCCATGCGTGAGGTCAACGGCAGTGAAGTTGCCGATAAGACTATAAGTATGACTGACAACATTGTGATCGGATATGACAAAGGTGAAGGACCATACAAATATGCCATCTCACCCGCAGGCAATGATCTCACGCCTATCCAAGGGTTTGAGAACGCTTCAAAAATTCCCTTCAAAGATCTCGGCGAAATACTCGACGGCGAAGGACTTCCCTCTAAACTACGTATCGGATTTGAAACTCCGCGCGTGATGGGTCTTGCCAATCGTCTCCCTCTTAACACTGAAATCAACAAGATTCAAGGTTCTTACCAGTTCTCCGCTCCTCTGGCTCTCGCCGCAGGTTCGCAGATTGTATATTCCGGCACTGAGGATGACTGGAGTTCTGACGAACTTGACGACCTCTACGTAGAGACTCTCGAACTCACTGCAATCGTAAATTCAGATGTACCGCTCAACGTAAAACTCTCTGCCCAGATCCTGAATAAGAACGGTGAGCATCTCGGAATATGCGAAGCAACCGAACTCCCTGCCATGGCTAAGGATTATCCTATCACTATAAAGATTCGTCCGAACGATGGAGATAAATACCTCAGTGAAATCGATGGTATCTTCTATGAAGTATGGGCCATCTCGGAGGATGATTCCAATAATCCCACTGAGACACCTGCACTCTCGCCGGAGATGACTCTCAATCTCGATAAGATTCGTGCTAAAGTATCGGGTAAATATGTCTACATTGACGATGACTCCAACGATTAATCGTGCGTATCCCTCAATTTCCACTAAAAACTAACAGAAATGAAATATTTAAATAAATATATGATAGCCGTGGCATTGGGTGCAGTTACATCCGCTTCGGCTCTGGCTCAGGCCTCTTATTCGGGTTATTATCTTGATAATTATACTCATCGTTTCCAACTCAACCCGGCTATGGTGGATGAGTCTTCCAAAGGATTCGTAACGATGCCTGTTCTGGGCAACCTCAATGTTGGGTTGCACGGTAATCTTCACGTATCGAGTGTGCTTTACCCCGGTAAGGATAAAACGCTTCTCTTCACCAATCCTGAGGTCTCTGCCGCAACGGTAATGAAACATATCCATAAAAATAATAAGATAGGCGCAAACGTTGAACTCGACATCCTTGGCGTAGGCTTCAAGGCGTTCGGAGGTCAAAATGCCGTCACTATTTCTGCGGTTGCCGATGCCAACGTAGGAGTCCCCGGTTCGCTCTTTTCCGTGCTTAAGGAGGGAGTGACTAATAAGAACTATGATCTTTCCGATGTAAGGGTAAGTGCGTCCGGATATGCAAAACTGCAGTTTAACCATGCCCGTGCAATCCCTCAGGTGCCCGGACTTAAGGCAGGCGCCGCCGTGAAGTTTCTCTTCGGGCTCGCCAATATGGACGGCGGTATCGATCAGGCTGATCTCACACTGGGCACTGACTCATGGACAGCACGCACCAAAGGGGACATCTACGCCAACATTAAAGGCGCTTCGTTTAAATATCGCTATGATGATGATGGCAGAGAGTATATTGACGGTCTTGAAATGGATGGTTTCGGTCTCACAGGCTTCGGTCTTGGATTCGACCTTGGCGCCACCTACGAATGGCGCGATTTCAAATTCAATATCGCACTTCTCGACCTCGGATTCATCTCATGGGGCAATACCCTTAAAGCCACTACTAACGGTATGCACTCAGTCAACACAAACGACTATACATTCGGTGTAGAAGATGGTGAGGCAGATGCCACATGGGATAAGATGAAAGAAGATCTTGAGACTCTGTATCAACTTCAGGATGGAGGTCATGCAGGCAGTCATGCGCGTTCATTGCGCACCACTCTTAACTGGGGTGCGGAATATACTCTCCCCTATTATCGCCGTCTCAAGTTCGGTATGGTCAACTCAACTCGTTTCAACGGACACTTCACTTCAACCGATTTCCGTTTTTCAGCCAACGTTCGTCCTGTAGACTGTCTGTCAGCATCCGCCAATTTCGCAGCCGGCACTTACGGCGTTGGATTCGGATGGTTGGTAAATGTGAATGTCACCGGATTCAACCTCTTCATAGGCATGGACCATACGATGGGTAAACTCGCCAAGCAGTTCGTTCCGCTCAACAGCAATGCAGAACTTAACTTCGGTATCAATTTCCCTCTCTGATCATATAGCGAAACTGTAACGGACATATTTTCAAGTCCTAAAAAAATATAAAGATTAACGCTCGGTCCGATTGCGGACCGAGCGTTAATCTTTTATCAACTTAAATTCTATTAGGAATGTGACGTCCGAATATGCTGATTATCGGCGCATCCCACCCATCTGTTTCATCTGATTCGCCATGGCCATCATTTTCTTGGGACTCATCTTTGAAGCCATTGTCATCATCTTTCGGGTCTCCATAAACTGCTTGAGAAGTTTATTCACTTCCTGAATGTTAGTACCGCTCCCTTTAGCAATACGCTGACGACGCGACTGATTGATGACGTCAGGATTGCGACGCTCGTATGGAGTCATAGAGTTGATGATCGCTTCGATGCCCTTAAAGGGATCATCTGAGATTTCTACATCTTTTAGAGCCTTACCCACACCGGGAATCATAGACGCTACATCTTTCAGATTACCCATTTTCTTAATCTGCTGGATCTGCTTGTAGAAATCCTCGAAATCAAATTTATTCTTACGGAGTTTTTCCTGAAGTTTGAGGGCTTCCTGCTCGTCGTAGACACGCTGAGCACGATTTACGAGTTCAACGATATCACCCATGCCGAGGATACGGTCTGCCATGCCTTCAGGATTAAACACCTGGAGGTCTTCCATCTTCTCGCCTATACCCACAAACTTGATTGGCTTGTCAACTACGGTGCGTATTGAAAGGGCTGCACCACCGCGAGTGTCACCGTCAAGTTTAGTAAGGATCACGCCATCGAAGTCGAGGCGGTCATTAAATGCCTTGGCTGTGTTAACTGCATCCTGACCGGTCATGGAATCAACCACGAAGAGTACCTCCTGCGGGTCAAGAGCCTTCTTAAGATTGGAGATCTCGGTCATCATCTCCTCGTCTACTGCGAGACGACCTGCCGTATCGACGATGACGAGATCATTATTATTTGATTTGGCGTATGCGATCGCGTTGCGTGCGATGCTGACTACATCCTTGCTTTCAGGCTCGCTGAATACGGGCACATTAATGCTTTCGCCAAGTACCTTCAACTGATCGATAGCCGCCGGACGATATACGTCATCTGCCACGAGAAGCGGACGCTTACCCTGCGATTTGAAGTAGAGTGCGAGTTTGCCTGAGAATGTGGTCTTACCTGAACCCTGAAGACCCGACATGAGAATCACTGCCGGCTTGCCACCCACATTAATGGGAGCCTGCTTGCCACCCATAAGCAATGCGAGTTCGTCATGCACGATTTTGATGATCATTTCCTTAGGCTTTACGGCAGTGAGCACGTTTTGGCCGAGAGCCTTTTGCTTCACTGTGCGGATAAAGTCCTGAGCGATCTTATAGTTGACATCGGCTGCCACCAGCGCACGACGCACATCTTTCAATGCCTCGGCGATGTTGATTTCCGAAATCTTACCTTCACCTTTGAGCACCTTAAACGAGCGCTCTAATGCTTCTGATAAATTATTAAACATTTTATATCTTTTCTTCTGTTTCTATTCTTAAAGTCTGTTGGTGGCAGTGTCCGGGAAAATCACAGTGGGCTTGAATGTCTTAGCCTCTTCGGGAGTCATCTGGGCATACGTCATGATGATGATGATATCGCCGGGCTGAGCCTTGCGGGCAGCCGCGCCGTTTAGACATATCACCCCGCTCCCCTCTTCGCCTGCAATTACGTAAGTGTCCAGACGCTCGCCATTATTATTATTGACGATAAATACTCTCTGACCTTCCATAATTCCGGCAGCCTTCAGCAGCGCGGTGTCAATGGTGATACTTCCAATATAGTTAAGATTCGCCTCAGTGACAGTGACACGGTGAATCTTTGATTGCATCATTTCAATCAACATCTTTTTCGATTGGTTTAAAAGATTGATATTGGTAATTTTATTGATGGTAATGCTTAAACGGGGCGGTAACAGATATTATCAATGAGGCGCACTTTGCCGTTGAACACTGTGATACATCCCTGAATTCGGGGTGATTCTTCCCATTCTTCCACGGGGAGAAGGGTGCGGGCGTCCACAATCTCAAAGTATTCCACTTTCATCTCGGGCACTGCGTCGATTTGCTCCACAACCATGTCGTGAGTGGCACGCACGCTGTGGGACTTGGAATACTCCACGCTTTCACGCAGCGCCTTATAGATAAGTGGTGCTCTCAGACGCTGATCAGGACTGAGCAGAGTATTTCTTGATGAAAGAGCCAGTCCATCATCGGCTCTGCATATCGGACACTCCACTATTGACACATTCAATCCCTCAGTTTCGGTCATACGTTTGATTACGGCGATCTGCTGAAAATCCTTTTCTCCGAAATAGGCTCTGTCCGGACGACTGAGTATGAAGAGTCTGCTCACAATCTGAGCCACCCCCTGAAAATGACCGGGACGGAATTTACCTTCCATCACTTCAGCCACTGATCCGAGGTCATAGACCTTATCCGACTTGGCGCCATCAGGATATACCTCCTCAACAGCAGGTATAAATACGGCTGAAGCACCGGCTTTGGCAAGCAACTTGACATCTGCCTCCTCAGTGCGTGGATATGTACGTAGATCCTCGGGATTATTGAATTGGGTAGGATTTACAAAAACTGACACGATTACACAGCCATTTTCCGATACTGCGCGCTCCACGAGCGAAAGATGGCCTTCGTGAAGGGCTCCCATGGTAGGCACGAGCCCTATTGAGATATGACGGTTCTTCTGATCCGCCACATAGTCGATCAATTCATCGACACTACGAATAATCTGCATTTTTGTTTATGCTTGATTTCTCATTTATTTTTGCGGACCCGCACGCGTCAGGTCACATTTGATTTGCAAAATTAAAAAAAACTTGTTAGAATCGCAATTTTCTCACTCTCTTATCGCCCCTATTTCACCTATTTCACCCCTTTTAACGCGGTTTAACTCATCTTTTTGCTCTTTTCTCACTATTTTTTTGTATTTTTGCATTTAATTTCAATTAACGCATACTTAGTTTCAATAATAAGAATGGCAACAAAGAAAATTCTCTTCATTAATCAGGAAATTAATCCCTACCTTCCTGCTAATGAAATTTCCACTCTTGGCAAATCACTCCCGCAGTCTCTTCATGGCAAAGGCTTTGAGGTTAGGACTTTCATGCCTAAATTCGGAAATGTCAATGAACGCCGCAATCAACTCCACGAAGTGATTCGCCTCAGTGGCCTCAATATTGAAATTAATGATAACGATCATCCCCTCATTTTGAAGGTGGCTTCGATGCAACCTGCCAGAATACAGGTCTATTTCATAGATAATGATGATTACTTCACAAAACTCGATTCCGACATCGATGCCTTCGGCTCTAATCGTGACGACAATGATGAGCGTGCTATCTATTTTGCACGCGGCACAATGGAGACTGTGAAGAAACTGCGCTGGGAGCCGGAAATAATGCAGAGTTCAGGATGGATCTCCGCCCTCACTCCTATCTATATGCTCCAGATGAGAGATAAGGAGAATCTCTTTGCAAATACTAAGGTGGTGTATTGCATCGAACCCGCGCATCCGGAAATGGCGCCTATCGATAAGGAGATTCTGCGCAAACTTCAGGACGACGGGATCTCCGCCGAATTCACAGATAAATTCTCCGATGAGAAATTCGATGTAAATACGCTCCATAAGATGGCAATCGCATGTAGCGACGGTGTGGTGATTCTTGCTGATGAAGTTGATCCCGGTGTTATGGAATTTATACAGGCACGCAATATTCCCGTCCTGTCGAAAGAAGCGGCGGCCTCCGGCAAAGCGGCTTTCGTTGAGTTCTACGATTCACTCTAACTCCACCTGTAAACCGAATATTCCCGCTATGAACGTTTTAAAATATTTCTACGGCATCACCGCCGCATCTCTTTTGCTTGGAGGATTGACGTCTTGCGAAGATGAGATGAATCCTACGGGCGGCTCCCTCTTTAACGGTGAGGTGCAGATTTCGGTGGATTCCACCACTGTAAATATTCTCTCCCGCAATGTGCCTACCACAGCCATTGACGCACGATCCACATCC
>CAMWSV010000104.1 GCA_947177015.1 uncultured Porphyromonadaceae bacterium | reverse complement strand
TTGTAGAACTTATCGTCGGGCGCGTTAAGATACCATTTCAAGGCTTTTTTCTCACCATTCAGATCTACAAGATAAACTATCCCCTGACCGCCACGACCAAGTTCTTTATCGATCGTGACATAGCCTCCTGAAGTAAGGCTGACTTTATCACCTTTTTTTAGTTCTGTCATATTTATTAGAATCCTCCTCCGTGAAGGTCAACTGATGAAACTGATGATACTTCTCCGGTTTGTCCACAAGATGGGCACGTGACAACACGCTGCCCATGCCAACACATTACCATGCCGCAAGTACAAAAAATATACTGCTTGCTTTTACAATAAGGACAACCGGGATATTCTGAATCAAGTTCGACACTACCATGCACTCTTTGAGATTCATACCCTTCGCGTTTCGCTTTGTCCTTGTCTATCTTAAATGCCCATACGAATTTATAGGCATTCTCCCGCAGATAATCTACAGTGATGCCATAATATTTATTCGCTTCCGGGCATACTGCCATTACTACGAATGCTTTGTCGCTGACTGGTGTCATGATAATATCTTAGTTCAATCAATTGCGCGATATATTAAGGTTAAACAAAATCGTGAGCATACTTCATTGCTCATTCCAAACATATATCCTTTGACATCGCCCATAGAAGTGAACGAGCAATGCCGGAAAACCAACGCCGTATGTATCTAAACAACAATATCTCACACCATACGGTATGTGAAATTATGCATGATAATCCCACCGATAGGCGTCCCTGGTTGCTTCATACATGACTTAGGTTAGCCCGTTTTCCTTTAGACAGGAATTTGTCAGATTTCTACGTGTCAAGAACAACGCATAAAAAAACGCCTTTCTAATGTCTTAGCAATAGTTTCCTTTGAGGGGATTCCATTAGCCACAGTAAAATTAGTTATTATTTTTTAATTAAGAAAATTATATGGTATAAAAATTCTCTTATTCCGATCACTATCCATCACTTTGTTTATTTTTATTCCTATACTTTCCATACTCCCTCAGTTCTTCAAGATAACTGGCTGTTATTACACCGGATGGCAACGCAATAATCGCTACGCCAAAAAGAGAGGATAGCATGGAAACAATTCTTCCAATATCGGTTACAGGACATAAATCTCCGTAACCAACAGTTGTAAGAGTTACTGTAGCCCAGTACAATGCATCAAAAAATGAATGAAAGGTTTCATCTCCAGTTTGAGGATTAATATGAGGTTCTGCGTTAAACATTATTAGAGCAGTAATAAAAATATAAAATACCGCTAACATTAATACTGATAAAAGGACCTCTTTTTCCTTGCTTAAAACTCTTAAAAATAAAGTAATCTTATCTGAATATCGGAATATTTTAAGCAATCTGATAATTTTGAGCAGTCTTGTTAGACGCAATAGTTTAAATTCGGGACTTATTAAGTTCAAACCCGGCAGAATTGATAAAAGATCAATTATCGCCATCGGAGTGAATGGGTAAATTAAGTAAGATATCCTTCCTTTTTTTAATTGAAGATCCGAAGTGTACCAGCGAAAAATATAATCTATAATAAAGGCTGTGACCGTTACGATTTCAATGACTCTAAAAATTGGATAATCTTCGATAAACATTAGTGGCACAATACTTGCTATAATCATGACAAGCATATACCAGTCATAAATTCGGCTGGCGAGCATCCCCTTTCTATCCCTATTTATGAGATCAAAAATCTTCTGTTGCAACATTCCAAAGGTCAATTATTTTTACAAAATTACAAAAAATATTATTACTCCGATAAAACTTTTTGAGGTCAGAAAAAATTAGGATTGATTCCATTTGCAGGAGTCAGTCCTATTCGGTTATTTTGCTGTCGCCAATCAACACTCAATAACCATGCACAAAAATAGTCATTTCAGCAGATAGCCGCTCTATGGTCAGAATCACACTGATGTACTACGTAGACTTCTTCAGCCTGTTTAATGATCCCGAAAAAGAGTGGGAAATCATCCTCTCCGAAGCATCCGGACTACCGCCTGAACCATCTCTCTTTGATTGAGGGGGCGTGAAAAATGAAAAAAACAGACTCGAACACCATAAAATCAGCGTTCGAGCCATGTAGTTTTGGTACAATATGATTTTTATCGGGTAGCAATAATCCCGAAAACACCTCTCGCCAGCAGATCTTCTGGAAGGCTACTGATATTCATCATTTTATTCATCACGGGATTTCTTCTTCCGGTTTTAATTTTTCCGTAATTACCCTCGGCGGGGAGGGGAATAATCTTAGGGGAGGGTAATAATCTTATTTGAATAATTGCGGCAGGAATTCCGTAAGGTAGATTCGCCAGTTCTTCCAGATGTGCCCGTCCGGACTCTCTACGTAGGTATATCTGTAGCCGTGGTCGTCGAGAAGTTTCCGGTAGGCTTTATTCTCGTCATAGAGGAAGTCCTTCTCGCCGATACCTATCCAGTAGAGAGCCGGAGCGTCGGCAAATTGCCTCGCCAATTTTTCTTCCATATTCCCGTAGAATCCCTGCTCATCGCCACGCGGATTCACTGCTGCCGAGAAGAGTCCAACATAGTCAAACATCTCCGGATTCTCCTTCGAGATATGAAGCGAGTGGAAGCCACCCATCGACAACCCGGCGATGGCTCGCCCTCCCTTCTCCTTGCGGGTGCGGTAATGAGTATCTACGTAATTCACCACGTCGGGGAAGTGACGCTCAAACGATCCGTCCATCGTGTGCGGCAGTTGAGTGGTAGGTTGAGCGAATCCGAGACTCGACTCGCCCGGGGCTGCCTCCAGATCGGCATTGCCGTTGGTCATCACCACAATCATCGGCTCCACCTCGCCGGCGGCTATCATATTATCGAGAATCTGTGTAGCACGCCCGAGTTCCGACCATGCATTCTCATCGCCACCCATACCATGCAATAGATAGAGCACCGGATACTCTTTTCCACTCGTCTCATACCCTGCCGGAGTATACACCGTCATACGGCGCGATTTCCCAAGCACCGGACTCTCATACCATACCTTCGACACAGTGCCGTGCGGCACCTCCTGCACGCGGTAATAATCCGCCTTGTCGCCCCCGATAAGAAACACGTTGGTGATAGTGGCGATGTCGCGTAATTGATACACGTTGCTCGGATCCGTCATGCGCACCCCGTCTACTATAAGGGAATAGGAATACAACTCGGGCTTCAGTCCTTCAGTGGTGAATTCCCACACCCCGTCGGTATTCTTCACCATCTCGGCTACTCCGGGGATATCGAATGTGCCTTGAGGTGTCTCCACTTTCTGCGTGGGCAGGAAATCACCCGTCAACTGCACGCTCTTGGCATTCGGCGCGATCATACGGAATGTCGCTCTGCCATCGGCATGAATCTCGGGCGATGTAGTCAGCGGAAAGTTGCCCAGCGCCTGCTGCGCATGGCATTGCAACATGGCGGCCACCACCGCCACACTTAAAATCAATTTCTTCATCTCTGTCTGGGTTATGTTTATGTCAGTTTAATCTTCTTATTCTTTTCAATTTAATCTGCTTCATCTTTTACCTCAGTTTAATCTTATCTATCTGTTTATATCAGATTAATCTGCTATTGTCAGGCCAAATTGAATATTTTATTCTTATACTCATTCCACATCTATTCCACTCCCCATTTTATTTCTATTTCATTTTTTTATTTCTTTTTCATTCCCCTTTCTGCCCGGCATCTTATAATCCGGCTGGCTATCCATCATCAACATTTTTGGGTATCCCGGATTTAAAACTTTTTCACTTATTTTGCGGTTATAAATTTAGATAATTTTCTCAGAATCCTAAAATAAAACATCAAAAAATCTTAAAAAATATCAAAAATGGCAGAAGTAAAATTCATGGGCAACCCCGTTGCCACAGTAGGCGAACTCCCCGCAGTAGGCAGTGTCGCTCCCGATTTTGCGCTCCTCGGTCAGGACCTCAGCGAAATCACTCTTAAAGACCTCGAAGGAAAACAGGTAGTGCTCAATATCTTCCCCAGCCTCGACACCGATGTGTGTGCGGCATCCGTGCGCCGTTTCAATCAGGACGCAGCCAAATATCCCGACACAGTAGTACTCTGCATCTCGCAGGATCTCCCCTTTGCCGCCGCACGTTTCTGCACTGCCAACGGCATCGAAAACGTAAAGACTGCCTCAGGCTTCCGTTCTGACTTCGGCAAAACCTACGGCGTAGCCCTCGCCGAAGGTCCCCTCAAAGATCTCTACGCTCGTGCCGTCGTAGTCATCGGCAAAGACGGCAAAGTAAAAGGCTCTCAACTCGTAGAAGAGATCGCCACCGAACCCGACTACGCCGCCGCCGAAGCCCTCCTCCAATAATTCCAATAACTTCAACCCCACTCAATCTCCTCTCACTAAAAAAGCCACCTCTTTCAGGTGGCTTTTTTAGTGGAACATCAGCCGCTCCACATACACTCCCTCTATCACCTCCCCCCGCGTCACATATAACCGCGGCACCCCCACTGAAGCAAACAGATAATACACCCCCTTATCCCCCGGTGCAGCCACGGGCATCGTCAACCCGTTTGCCTCCCAGTAATCCCTCACCGTCGCCGCATCATCCCCCCGCGAGATGCAGATAAATTCCACGTGCTCCCGCCCCTCAGGCGTGGCGGTCAGTTGCCGGTAGTGTTCCTCCATGATGGGAAGTTCACGCCGGCAGTCGCCACAGGTAGTGGTGAAAAAGACAATATACCCCTCCTTACCCTCAAACGATGCTTGAGAGATGTCAGTGCCGTCAAGCGTAGTCACACTGAATGTCGGCAACCTGTCGCCGGGGGCGAGGCTCCACTCCGCCGGTTCCTCTTCGGCGATACAAGATGTGGCCACTGCCGAGAGCAGTGACCACATCATTATATTGAGCAGATGAAATCCTATTTTCATTCTGTCTGCTATTTAACTTCTAAAAGCAAAAAAAGTCCCCGGACGGATTACTCCTTGAAGTCGGGAGCGAAAGTGATGCCGGGAGTGCGATTGCTGATGCGGTCGAGTTCCTGAAGTGCTTCCGCAGCCTCAGCCACACCCTGATTGCGAGCATCTTCGAGCATCTTGCGCGCACCGGTATAATCCTTCTCGATAGCCGCGATCACACCTGATGTGTAAGTGGCTGCCGGGCTGCTCGGAATACGCTTCAGATAGAACTTGGCGCGATCGTTGTCGCCGCGGTTCAAAGCCGAATTGGCTGCATTCAGATTAGCCACCTCACTCTCCGGATAGAGAGTGGCTGCGAGTTCCATCACCTCGTCAAACTCATCAGTGCCTGCCTTATAGGTGTTCGCGGCGAGGAAGAGTTCGTTAAGACTGAGGTTGCGCGGACGCTCCTTCATCACGCGCTTGATTTCGTTCACGTCAGAATAACTGCGCAGTTCGAAGTCGATAGCATAGTCAGTGTGACGCAGCGAGGGATACACATTCTTGAGGAGGAAGGCGTATGACTGCGGGAATTTCTTGCGGAGTTCATCGTTGCGCACCTCGATAGCCACGTTGCTGTCGATGAATGTAAGGATGGCATCCTTATCAGAGAGATTGCTCGATGCCACATATTCGCGCAGACCAGCCCAGTCTTCCGGCACTGAATTGGTGTGGAACACTGACGCGGGGAAGGTATACTGCTTGCGCACATACTCCTTCACGGCTTCCGTACGTCCGGCTGCCAGGCGCACGTTGTTGGCGTAAGCACCTTCAGGAGATGCGTAGCCGGTAAGTGTGATTGACTTTACAGTAGCATCGGGATTGAACTTCACGGAGTCGATAGTGGATGTGATCTTGCGGAGTTCAACCGGGTTCTGCATATAGGTGGGGTTGATCTCGGTGCGGTTTACGGGGAATGTCACGTAAGCCTTCCCTTCGAGGCGACGGGTCTTTGAGCCCTCAGCCTTCGGCACCTGATAGTGGAATGTCGGGGTGTATTCCTGCGGACGATAGTCAAGTTCCGCCACCGGCACGATCACCTCAGGCATCGTGGGCACGCCGCAACAACCTGTAGAGGCATCCACGAAATCGAGTTCGCTGTATTCCATCCACTCTTCCCAGGGCACGGAAACGTTGTATACCAAATCATCGCCGCGACCCGAACGCATCAGGAAGCCCTGATACTTCTCGGCGCGCAGCGTGTTGTAATAGGCGTTGCGTCCGGCTATGGTGAACGACGGGAGCACCACGCTCTGATCGCCGCTGAGCGAACGTATCACCGGAGTGATCTCAAGTCGCTGATTCGTCTTCAGATTATACCCTTTCGGGCTCACTACTGCCTGCACGTTAAGATTTCCTGCAGTCTGCTCCACATTCATACCCGAGATATGATAATGGGAGTTGGACTGTGCTCCGGCGGGCAATGCCATCGCCGCCGCCATCAGGAGCGTAGTCGTAAGTAATATATTCTTGATTCTCATTTCTTTTTCGCCACTTTAGAAAATGTACTCTACATTAAGTGCCAACTTTGTGGGACCCACATAGTTGCGCACGGCGTCATTCTCGATCTTTCTGCCACACTCGGTGCAGGGGTATTTATCGGCACGTGTATAGAGCCAGCCCACTCCGATTTCGGCTTCGATGTTCCAGTGCTTGTGCACGGGCCATGCGTAGCCGTAGGCTATGCCGGCACCTGCCGCCCATCCCTGATAGCGGGCATCCTTCAGATTGTGAAGGTCAAATCCCGGAAGTTTCACGGGGATGTCCAGATTGCCTACATTGTAGACTCCGCCAAGAAGGTGCAGACCGAAGAAGTGGCCCGCAAAGCGCTGGCAGAGCCAATAGCGTGCCTCCGGCTGTACGAACGCGTGTTTCCACTTGTGGCCCTTCAGTGTCCACAGATTCAACTGGCCCGATAAATCGAGCGACCATTTCGGAGCAAGACCAACCTCGATGCCGATATTCGGACTCAAGGCTACGTCGCTGATAAGATTTGTCTTCAGACCCACTGTCTGAGCCTGCGCAGCGCCGCCGGATGCCATAATCATTCCCAGCGCTAACAGCATTACGTGTAATATTCTTTTCAATCTCATAATGATGATAAGATTTTTATTCTATCTCATAAATTATCATAAAATACTCTCATAAATTATCATAAAATACTCATGACGATAGGATTTTAGGGCTGAAATCCATCTTTTTTTGCCATCACCCGATCAGCACCCGCCCCGGACTGAAAGCACATCGGCTTATGCCGCCATCCTGCCCGGTTTTTACGCTAACTTTCAGTGAAACCTCAAAGTCAGATTCCATACTTTCCGCGAATTTACGAAAAATCTTTCATTATTCAACATTTTTGTCAATATTTTTCTATTTTTCACATAATTATCCCCTCTCCGCCACCCGACGCCCCAATAATTCCAATCCCCTGCAAGCCCCTACAA
>CAMWSV010000103.1 GCA_947177015.1 uncultured Porphyromonadaceae bacterium | reverse complement strand
TTTTAATGATACGGCGACCACCTTTATCTACACCCTTGAGTTCGTCGGCAGCGTCTGATGTGTATAAGAGTGATGCATAATTGGAGTTTGAGGGGATTGCATAATTGGAGTTTGAGGGGACTGCATAATTATTGAAAGTAAAATTATAGAGATAGAATAACTAATGAAAAGTTTTGAAGAATTAGGAGTGGCTCCGGAGTTACTCAAGGCTATAGAGGAAATGGGATTTGAGAATCCTATGCCGATACAGGAAATGGTGATACCTCATCTTCTTAACGAAGATGGCGATGTGGTGGGTCTCGCCCAGACAGGTACGGGTAAGACGGCGGCTTTCGGATTGCCGGTGCTTCAGCGCATCAATCCGGACTCAGACAGTGCGCAGGCTCTTATCATCGCACCTACACGTGAATTGTGTCTGCAGATAGCGGGCGATCTCGCCGACTTCTCGAAGTATCAGGATAAGATACGAATATTGCCGGTATATGGCGGTTCGAGCATCGATTCGCAGATCCGTGCACTGCGTAAGGGTGTGCAGGTAATTGTGGCAACCCCGGGCAGATTGATCGACCTTATCAAGCGCGGTGAGGTGAAACTGAATGATGTGCATACCGTGATCCTCGATGAGGCAGACGAGATGCTCAATATGGGCTTCCTTGATGATATAAATCAGATTCTGAGCCATGTGCCGGAAGAGAGGAAGATGCTGATGTTCTCAGCCACGATGCCCAAGGAGATCGCTAATATCGCCAAGCGCTTCATGAAAGAACCGGTGGAATTCGTGGCGGGCAATAAGAACGAGGGTTCGAAAAACGTGAAGCATATCTACTACATGGTTAAGGCTCACGATAAATATCTCGCTCTTAAGCGCATAGCGGATAATAATCCGGATATATACGGTATTATCTTCTGCCGCACGCGTAAGGAGACTCAGGAAATTGCTGATAAACTGATTAATGACGGGTATAATGCAGACTGCCTGCATGGTGACCTTTCGCAGCAGCAGCGAGACCTGGCGATGAAGAAATTCCGCGACCACGTGACTCAACTTCTTGTTGCCACCGACGTGGCGGCGCGCGGTCTTGACGTCGATGACCTCACGCACGTGATCAATTACGGGCTGCCGGATGATGTGGCTGTATATACTCACCGTTCGGGTCGTACGGGACGTGCCAACAAGACCGGTGTGAGTGTGGCTATCATCCACTCACGTGAGAAACATAAACTGCGTGAGATCGAGAAGATCATCGGCAAGGAATTCGAGTATCGCAAGGTGCCTACTCCGGAACATATCATAGAAAAGCAACTGTATAATCTTGCGGATCGTCTGGAGCGTGTGCAGGTTAATGAGGAAGAAATCAACAAATATCTCCCCGGCGTGCGCAAGAAACTGGAATGGCTCTCTGAGGAAGATCTGCTGAAGCGCGTTCTGTCGTTGGAATTCAATCGCTTACTGGCATATTATCAGCACATGCCGGATATTGATCTGAATGAGGCTGACAAGGGTGGCAGACGTGAACGCGGCGAGAAGCGCGAACGCGGGTCGAAGCAGGATAAGGATCGCCGTACGGCTCCGGACGGTATGGAGCGCCTGATGGTGAATATCGGTAAAGCGCAGGGTTTCTTCCCCGGGAATCTGATGGAATTGGTGAATAGCAACGTGGCGGGTCCGAAACCGGAAATCGGCAGAATCGACCTGTTGCCGGATTATACGCTCTTTGATGTGCGCAAGGATGATGCGCGTCGTATCCTGGACGCGCTGAAGCATGTGGACTTCTTCGGGCAGCATGTGCGTGCCGAGATCGCCACAGACCGCGATTACAAACTTGAGGCGAAGGATCGCCGGGAGAAGGCACGTCGAAAATCGGATAAAAGTGGCAAGGGCGCAGGCAAGAGCGAAAAAGGAGCCAAGGGGAGTAAGAAAGGAGTCAAAGGGAAGAAAGAATCCAAGAAAGGGAGTAATTATGAGATTTTCTATAAAAAATAAGTAATTTAAGAGATTAGAGGAAATAATCGGATCAATAAAATTATTGATTCGATTATTTTTGTTAAATTTGTAATTTGATAGAGATGGGGGGTGTCGAGCCGTTTTGGAAGAACGTGAATGAGACTTCGGGATTTTAGCCCTCGGCACGTCTGCAAGCCACAAGGCGTGCAATTGGACTTAGGGGGATGGAATTTAATAAATCAGATAATAAGCGGGGAAATTTTAAGAAATCGAGATGTGGGGAGGGATTAGGAATGAAGGGTGGGAATTTAAGAAAATTAGAATGAGAAAGTTGATTTATATTTTGGCGGGAATGGCTGCGATGGTTGGCTGCCTTTCGATAGGAAATAGAGCGCACGCTTCAGGCGTGGGGGATGCGCCGATTCCGGTGGGGGATGCTTTGGAGGTGAAGGAAGAGACAGGTATAGCGCAGGATAGCCTTTGGACAAGTGTATCGGATGCCTTTCTTCTGATTCCGGATAAGGACCTGGATATACTGGCGCAGTCGCAGCGTAATGAGATGGTGATTTATATGCACGCCGACAGTGTGTACAAATGCCGGAACGTTTATACGGGATTGTCGTGGATAGAGGATATGACGCAGGATTATATGCGTGTGCATCTTACGGATGTGAGTTCGTTGCAATTGAAGATACTCCCTACCGGGAAGTTGGGGACACCGACGCGCCGGCTTGTGATGTCGATATATACCATTTCAGGGGAATCGGATACGGCAGACAGCACTATCAAATTTTATAATCTTACAAAATATACTCCCGACAGCATTACGCTGACGGAGGTGGCGGCACGAAAATATTTCACATTGCCGAATCCCGAATGTTTCTATAATGTGGATAAAATCAAGGCAGAGGGAATGAAACTCAAAACCCTGATGGCGGAGATGCCGTTTCACACAGTGGCATATACCATTCCGGCTGAAGGAAATTTATTGACCGGCAGACTCACGATAGATAACTATCTCACCACCGAACAGCGCGATAGGATGAATCCGCTCCTCATCAAAACCCTGCGCTGGCGCTGGACCGGTAAAAAATTTGAAATGGAGCGCTAAAAAAAATTGAAATGGAGCGCTAAATAGACACCCGCTCTCGTGTAATAAGTGAGTTTCCCGCAATTACCAAGTTTCTCGCAATTACCAAGTTTCCCGCAATTACCAAAAGAATAAAAAGAAAGAATATACAGATATGGAAAGAAAAGTTCGCGTGCGCTTTGCGCCATCACCTACGGGTCCGCTTCATATAGGCGGTGTCCGCACTGCCCTCTTTAATTATCTTTTTGCGCGTGCCAATGGCGGCGATATGATACTGCGTATCGAGGATACGGACAGCAATCGCTTCGTGCCGGGAGCCGAGGAGTATATCATCAAGGCTCTGGAATGGTTCGGGCTTAAGTTTGACGAGGGTGTAGGCTACGGAGGGGAGTATGGTCCCTATCGCCAATCGGAACGAAAGGAGATTTATAAGAAATATGTGGATCAACTTCTTGCCGACGGAAAGGCATATATCGCATTCGATACCCCCGAAGAATTGGCTAAGGCACGTGAGGAATTTCCTAACTTCCAGTATGACGCTTCCACACGCGGCAAGATGCGCAATTCGCTTACTCTCGGAGAGGAAGAGACGCAGCGTCTTATCGAAGCAGGCACGCAATACGTGGTGCGCTTCAAGATCGAACCGGATGTGGCCGTCACCGTCAATGACCGTATCCGCGGGGAAGTGACCATCAACTCCAATATCCTCGACGATAAAGTGCTCTATAAGAGCGCCGACAATCTGCCCACCTATCACCTGGCGAATATCGTGGACGATCATCTGATGGAGGTGAGCCACGTAATCCGTGGCGAGGAATGGCTCCCGTCGGCGCCGCTCCACGTATTGCTCTACAAGGCCTTCGGCTGGGAAGATACGATGCCCGAATTCGTGCATCTGCCGCTGCTTCTGAAGCCTGTGGGCAATGGTAAACTCTCGAAGCGAGACGGCGATAAATTGGGATTCCCGGTGTTCCTGCTCGAATGGCATGACCCGAAATCGGGGGAAGTGTCTTCAGGTTATCGCGAACAGGGTTATCTTCCCGAAGCGGTGGTGAACTTCCTCGCACTTCTGGGCTGGAATCCCGGAGATGACTCCGAACTGATGACGATGAACGACCTCATCTCCAAATTCTCATTTGAGCACTGCTCGAAGTCGGGAGCCAAGTTCGACTATAAGAAGGGACTCTGGTTTAATCATGAATATCTCATGGCAAAGCCCGACGAGGAACTTGCCGAACTCTTCATGCCCGTTCTGGAAGAGAAGGGTATCACCGGATATGACAAGGGATATGTGGCGAAAGCGATCGGCATGGTGAAGGGTAGAGCCAACCTCATTCCGGAACTTTGGGATCAGGGGGCATTCTTCTTCGAGGCTCCCACGGAGTATGCCGCAAAGGATGTCAAGAAGCGCTGGAGCGCCGAGACTCCCGCCATCATGGAGGAACTTATCAGCGTACTTGAGGGTATAGATGATATGACGTCAGCCAATGCCGAGAAGATCGTGCTCGACTGGATAGCATCGCAGGGGTATCACCTTGGGAATGTGATGAATGCATTCCGCCTGGCAGTGGTGGGACAATGCAAGGGTCCGCACATGTTTGATATTACCGAACTCATGCCCAAGGAGGAGGTGATAGCCCGAATACGCCGTGCGATAGAGAATATTCCCGCTCCGGCGGCTGAGTAATCAACTGAGTCTGAACGGAGATGTTGCTATACGACGCAGGAATATGGCTCTACCGTCAAGGTATCCGCATAGCATCTAAAACCCGCAACGTTAAGGCCCGGCAACTGAATGCCGGACTTAACGGTGTGTGGGATAAACTACGCAGTGAAGCGGACGCCGGAGGGGGCTACGTGTGGATTCATGCCGCTTCGCTGGGGGAGTTCGAGCAGGGGCGTCCGCTGATGGAGAAGATACGTCGCGAACACCCTGACAAGAAGATTCTGCTTACGTTCTTCTCCCCATCGGGATATGAAGTGCGGAAAAACTACGGCGGGGCAGACGTAATCGTCTATATGCCGCAGGATACGCGCCGCAATGTGCGCAAATTTCTGGATATAGTGCGTCCGGAGATGGCTATATTCGTGAAATATGAATTCTGGCTCAATTATCTCGCCGAACTGAAGCGCCGCGACATTCCCACCTATCTGATAAGCGGGATTTTCCGAAAGGATCAGGCCTTTTTCCGCAGTTACGGCGGTTACTACCGCAAGGCACTGCGATGCTTCACCAAACTTTATCTCCAGGACGAAGGGAGCCGGCGTCTGCTCGAAGGAATCGGTATACGTAACAGTGCCGTGACGGGGGATACTCGATTTGACCGCGTAAGCGACATCATGCGCGGTGTTCGACCGCTGCCGCTGCTCGATCGCTTCTGCGCCACAGCCGAAGAACGCCGGGCAGATCGGGAATGCAGTCATCGCGCGCTGATATTCATGGCGGGGAGTTCATGGCCCGCCGATGAGGCGGTATATGGCGAATGGTTGCGCGAGAGCGAGGGAGTGAAAGGGGTGATTGCCCCACACGAGTTTGATGAGGAGCGGCTCCGGAAGATGATCGAGTTTTTCGGTAATAAAGCGGTGCTTCTGAGTGATGCCACGAAGAATCCGTCGCTTCTGAATGATGCCAAGGTGCTGATCATAGACTGCTTCGGTCTCCTATCGTCGGCATATACCTACGCCGACATCGCCTACGTAGGCGGAGGATTCGGAGCGGGATTGCATAATATAAACGAGGCGGCAGTGTATGGGGTGCCGGTGATTTACGGACCCAACAATGCCAAATTTATAGAAGCGCAAGAGATGAAGACCCTCGGAGGGGGTATAGAGGTGACGGATAAGGAGAGTTTCGGCAATGCTATCGACTTACTCACGCGCGATGCCGGGCATAGATTGGAAAAGGGAGAGAAATCTGCGGCGTATATCCGCGGCAAACTCGGCGCTACGGATAAGATCTACGCCGAGTTGTTCAGGTAAAAACAAGGATAGAGGTTAAGTATCATATATAAGAAATTAGAAACTTATATATCAGATATTAGAAATCAATATCTGATAGATTGGAAACTATATATATGATATATATCAGAAACTTATATATCAGATAGATATATATAATATAAAAGAGGCTTTTGTAAAAACTATGGAAGATGTTACATTTGCGATAAACGCGCCTATGCCGCGTAAGGATCCGTATGGTGCATTGTCGATGCCGGTGTATCACTGCTGCGCATACGAATTTCCTGACCATAAGGCGATGATAGAATCCTTTACGGGAGTAAGTGACGACCCGGACTATTCGCGAGTGACCAATCCGACGGTGATTCACTTCGAGAATATCATAAAATCCCTTACCGGAGCGCGCGATGTGGTGGCGTTCACCAGTGGAATGGCGGCAATTTCAGCCGCTGCGATGGCGCTCACCGCGGCGGGGAAAAAGATAGTGACTTCGCGTCATCTCTTCGGCAATACGTATCTTCTCTTCACCTCCACTCTGAAGCGTTTCGGCGTGGAGACCGAATTGGTGGATCTCACCGACCTTGAGGCGGTGCGCCGTGCTGTGGATGAGGACACGTCGATGCTCTACCTGGAGACCGTGAGCAATCCGCAGATGGAGATCTGCGATGTTAGGGCGCTTGCGGAAATCGCTCATGCCAAAGGGGCGGCAGTCGTGGCGGACACTACGATGATCCCCTTTGTATTCGCCGATATGAAGAGCCTTGGCGTGGATGTGGAGATCCTGTCGAGTACGAAATATCTGAGCGGGGGAGCCACTTCGCTCGGCGGAGTTGTGATTGATTACGGCACTATCGAAGGTTTCGACTATCGTCTGCGTAAGGATATGCTGATGAACCTGGGCGGGTATATGTCGCCACACGCGGCATATATGCAGACCCTCGGACTTGAGACGCTCCGCGCACGCTATACCGTGCATGAGGATAATGCCCGTAAGGTTGCCGAAGGATTGGAAGATATTATCGCCGATATGGAGCGATCCGGCAAGGTGGAGCAGGGGAGCATGAGCGTATGCTGGCCGGGACTGGAATCGAATCCGTATCATGAATTGGCCAAGCGACAGTTTGGCGGTCACTACTCGGCGATGCTGACGCTGACACTCCCCGATGAGGAGAGTTGCTTCCGCTTTATCGATAAATTGAAGACAATCCGTCGCGCCACCAATCTATTTGATAACCGATCTCTCGCGATACACCCGGCAAGCACCATCTTCGGCACGATAGATGCCGCTACCCGCGCAGCGATGGATGTGAGCGACAGACTCATACGTCTCTCGATCGGATTGGAAGATAGCGCCGATCTGCTTGCCGATCTGAAGCAGGCACTTGGCTGAGGTATTTTTAGGTGGGATTGATGGGAGGGGGGGGCAATTATGGGAGTGATGGGAGTG
>CAMWSV010000102.1 GCA_947177015.1 uncultured Porphyromonadaceae bacterium | reverse complement strand
GGGCTAATCTTTGGAGATTAATTCGTCGAAGGCGAAATCGCGTGGGGAGGGGGTGCCGAGGATGGAGTCCCAGAGGAGGGGGGAAATGCCGTTGCCGGGGCGCTTGATGGTGAGGTTTTCTTCGGTGAAGATCTCCCCTTGCTTAATGGGTCGGGCGGCGACTATGCTCTTGCGGGCGATTGCTATGTTGGGGCGCTCGGAGGGAGCGGGAGTCTTGATGCCGTTGCCGAGGGCGCTCTCGATGTGCCGGATCTGACTGACGAGGGCAGCGAGTTCCTGCGGTTCGAGCGATGCTTTGTGGTCGGGTCCCGGGAGACGGCGCGAGAGGGTGAAATGCTTCTCGATGACTTCAGCCCCCATGGCTACGGCGGCGAGGCTCACCTCACAGCCGCGGGTATGGTCGGAATATCCGACGCGCACGCCGAGGCGGTCGCGTATGGCGAGCATGGCGCGGAGGTTGACATCCCCGTAGGGGCAGGGGTATTCCGTGGTGCAGTGCAGCACGATCAGATCATCCTTGCAGAGGGTTGATTCGGAGGGGTAGTCGGGGTGAATTCCGAGCAGAATCTTCACGGCATCTTCTATTTCATCCATGGTAGCCATGCCGGTGGAGAGGATCACTTTCTGACCGCACACGGCGATCTTGCGCAGATAGGGGAGATTGGTGATTTCGCCGCTGGGGACTTTCATATAGTCCTGCCCGAGATTGGTGAGCAGGTCGATGGATACGAGATCGAAGGGTGTCGACATGAAGCCGATTCCCTCATCGATGCAAAGTTGCTTGAGTCCGGCGTAATCGCTGAGCGGGAGGTGAATTGCCTTGCACATTTCGAGTTGCGATTCATCGGCGCCGGTGGTGGATTTCTGGTATTCCGCTTTGGGTGCGAAAGTGGAGATTACCAGTTCGGGGCGGGCGGTCTGGAATTTGACGTAGTCGGCACCGGCGGCTTTGGCGGCCTTGACCATCTCACGCGCCAGGCGGAGGTCGCCGTTATGGTTGACGCCGGCTTCGGCTATGATGATAGTGTGCATGATTCGCGGGGGGGATTAAGAGTTGTAGAAGATTGCTTCTTTCTGGTAGCGCACCATGAGGGTACCGGGAATCCAATCCGTGCAGGGGGCTACCGACATCTTGAGAGATTCGCGGAGGATATAGTCGGTGATCGGGGCTCCGGCGAAGATGGAGCAGATTACGCCGCCGCCGAGGCGTGGATTGATCTCCATGAGGAGAAACCGCTGGAGATCGGTGTCTTCGAGAAACTGGAGAGTGACGGGACCGTGGAAGTTAAATTCTGAGAGGACCTTTCGGCTCATCTCGATGAGTGACGGATTGTCGACGGAGACGGTGCGGGTGACTTCGCCCCCCATTATTTCGAGTCGTTGGCGGGGCACAGTGACCATGATTTCGCCCTTCTCGGAGACGTAGCAGTCTACGGTATATTCGCGGTTATGCCCGATGTATTCCTGCACGAGATAATCAGATAGGTTTTCGAGGTGCATGAGGTCTTCGATAGAGGTGAAAACCTTAATGCCGCGTGAGGCGGAACCGTGGCGGGGTTTTGCGATTGCGGGCATCTCGGCGTTGAGCACGGAGTAAGTGAGCGGGATCGGGAGTCCGGCTTCCTTGAACACTGCGGCGGCCTCGATTTTATCAAACATCTTCTCGGCGAGGCCGGGTTCCACCACGGGGACGAAAACATCGGGGAGGAGAGCCTTGCAGCGGGCGGCGATTTCTATGGCGCCGTCTACGAAGGGGAGGATGATGTTGATGTCCTTTTCGCGGCAGATTCGGCAGATGTCGTCGACTACATCCGGGTCGCTCCATTTAAGGCCGACTATGACTTCGCCGATGACGGCGATGGGTACCTCCTTGAGGAGTTCGTAACTTATGATTTTGACTTCGTGACCGAGGCGCTGACCGGAGCGGATGAGTTGCTCAGCCATTGACACGCGGCGGGCACCGCCTAACATTAATATCTTGATGGGATTGTTCATTTTTTTATGGGGGAGAAAAAATTTTTTTATGAGGGAGAAAATTTTCAGACGTTGTAGATATTTGTCTTGTAGCGGGCGAGGTTGACGGGGTCGGTAAACCATTGGATAGTGCGGGAGAGCCCCTCCTCGATGCTGACACGCGGACGCCAGTCGGTGAGTTCGGTGATTTTGGAGTTATCGCCGCAGAGACGGAACACTTCACTGCCGGCAGGACGTATACGTGCCGGGTCGCGCACCCATTCTATGTCGGCGTTCATGAGCGAGGCGATGAGGGAGAGTGTATCCTGCATGGAGATTTCAGTTCCGGTAGCGATATTGACTTCCTGCCCTATGGTGAGTGGGGAGCGTGCTATCTCGATGAATCCGGCTGCGGTGTCGGTGACGAAATTGAAATCGCGGGTGGGGGTGAGGTCGCCCACTTTGATGCTCCTCTCCCCGGCGGCAATCTGGGAGATGATGGTGGGAATGATGGCGCGGGCAGACTGTCGCGGGCCGTAGGTATTGAAGGGGCGCACGATAGTGAGCGGGAGTTCGAAGGCATTGTAGAAACTGAGCGCTATTGCATCGGCACCGATCTTGGAAGCCGAATAGGGGCTCTGCGGCTGGCGCGGATGGCTCTCATCGATGGGGACATAGCGGGCGGTGCCGTAGACTTCCGAGGTTGAAGTCACGAGGAGGCGCTCCACGGCGGCTTCCCGGCACGCCTGGCAGATGTTGAGGGTGCCCTTCACATTGGTGTCGATATACGAATCGGGCGCCACGTAAGAATACGGTATGGCGATCAGAGCCGCCAGATGAAACACTGTGTCGCACCCTTTGACGAACTCGCGGCAGAAATTAGGGTCGCGCACATCGCCGGTGACTATTTCAAGGTTGGGGTCGGAGACACCTTCCAGCCAACCCCAATTATTGAAGGAATTATATTGCGCCAGGGCGCGAACGCTGTAGCCCTCGCGTAGGAGAGCCTCTGTGAGATGCGAGCCGATGAAACCATCGGCTCCGGTGACGGCAACTTTATTCATTATGATTCAAGAGTTTGAACGACATGATATGACGACGTTTCTTCTCCTCGACGATTTCAGAAATCTTGAGGAAGATGGCAGTCTCCTCCACATCGCCGAATTGATGGTTGATGGCGGTGCCGAACATCTTCATGGTCGGCGAGAGACTCATATAGGCATTAACGAGCGGGGGGATATTCTTACCCATGTTGCGGATAAGGGTGTGGAGAATCTTATAGTCCTCACGGAAATTGCCTCCGGTGAAGATGCCTCTAACGTCGTCGGAATCGGCATTGGAGGGGAGGGGATTCCGGGGAGTGACGAGACCGCTGCGGTCATAGAAATGCTTGCGCAGGAACGCGAGGATATAATCGCGGGGGAAGGCACCGAAAGAGGGGTACATCGTGACCTTTCCGAAGAGATATTCAATTTCGGGGTGAATCACTGTGAGCGCCCCGAGACCGTCCCAAAGATTATCGAGCGAATATAGCGCCTTCTGTCCGGCTCCGGAAGCCTGATAATCGGTGGATACGAAAGAGCGGCCGAGTTCGATTGTGGTGGGGAGATAATCATTGATAAACTTCTCCGAGAAATCAAACATGTGGGAAGTGGCGATGCGCGGCACGCCATTATCTATTTTGATGTCGGAGCCGAGGATGAATCGGTATCCGCCCACGATTTCGAGGGCTGCGGGATCCCACACTATCAGTTGGCGGCAGGGGGGCTCCATGAGGTCGAACTCATCGATATCGCACTCCTTGCCGGTGCCGCCGCCGGCGCTGCGGAAGGCGACTTCGCGCAGCCTGCCGATTTCGCGCATGGTGTTGGGGGCGCTCGCGGCGTCGATAATGTAGATAAGGTTATGAGCCTTATTAGTCTGGCGGAGCAGACGCTCCGGAGTTAACTCCGCGAGAATCAGTTCGCGGTCTATTTTGGGAATTATTTCCTCCATGGGACAGAATGGGGAGAATATAGAGTTATTGTCCAAACTTATGGCAGAGAAGGAGATCGGCAATCAATTTCTTACCCAGGTGTAATGGCGCTTACGGGTAGGATAGTGATTGATATAGAAGAGGAAGTTGCCTAAGGGTCGCCACAGCATGAACGGCACCACCGCCCAGAAGAGGCGTACGGCGCCGAGACGGGCAGCGAGTTTGCGATAGGTGAGAATCTCGAAGAGCCAGAACTCGAGAGCCACGAGCAGTGCCGCTCCGAGGATGATTATCGAGGGGATATCGTCGGAATACCATCCGTTATCGAGGGCGCGGATGAGGATTACGGCTGAGATGATTATCGCAGCCACCGCCAGGAGCATCAGCCAGTTGGTCCATGCCAGAAGGGAAGCCCTGAGGAAGGGGGCTTTGGGGAGGTACTTACGCGTGAAGCAGTAGCGGTCCTTGAGTTCGATATAGAGACGGTTAGCCTCATTTTCCCATCGCGTATTGACGAATGCCTCCGGATTCAGCACCAGAGTGCCGGCGCCGGGAGATGAAATTTCGTTGATAAACACATCGTCATCGCCATCCATGAGAGAGAGCGACGAGGCGTACCCTTTGGCGTCGAAGAAGAGGTGGCGTCGGAAGGCGAGGTTGAATCCATCGCCGCGATAGGGATACCCCTCGGCGGCATCGAGCATCCACTGGGTGGAGGTGAGCACGCCATCCATCTGTCGATACCATTTGGCACCCCCCGTGAAATCGCGGAATTCCGGATGCACGTATCCGCAGACGATGTTTATGTCATGGTCGGCAAAGGGTTCTGCCATAGAGCGGAGCCACTTGTCAGAGGCGGGAATAACGGAGGTGGAGGTGGTGAGCACCACTTCGCCCGTGGCGCGCTTTATGCCCAGGGTCTGCGCGAGTTTGCGCCGGCTGAGATTGTGAGAACCCGGCGGGATGAAGGTGAGTTTCAGATTTTCGATATTCTCAAACTTTTCGGAGAGCACGGCAGTGGTCTCAGCCGAAGCGTCGCAGACGAGGATTACCTCAAAATCGGGATAATCCTGACTGAGGAGAGTATCGACGTAGGATGTGAGATCGTCTTCATCGCGGAGCACGTATGCCACGATAGAAATCTTGGGTAGCGCCTGCTGTCCGGTAGGCTTGCTTTCGTAGGCAGCCACGCGCCGCCAGGGGCGCATGCCGCCGAGGATGCCGCACGCCATGATGACGAGCACTGATATGAAGATAATTAAAGATACAGACATCTTTTCTTAATTCTAAAATTCTATAAGAGTTGAGGAGTTGAGGATTTGAGGAGTTGAAGAGTTTATGGGTTGAGGAGTTGAAGAGTTGAGGGATAATCAGTAATCCGAGAAGAAACGGGGTTTGAACACGAGTCCCACTCGCAGGCGCGAATGGAATTGATTGTAATCGAGGAGATTTTCGCCGTAGCCGTTATAGTACTGTGCGAAGAGATTGACGTTGGAGCGCGGATTGACGAGCCAAGACACTTCCGCCACTGTATTCCAGTTGAAGACATTCCCCTTCCGCTTGGTGAAGGTGAGTCCTACCTGCCAGCGCTGGTTGGTGGTGGTGTACTGCGCTCCCCACTGGAAGAGACCGGTATAGTAGAGGATATCCTTATTGTTCATGCCGTCTACTATGGGAATCCAATACTTGGCATGCACCATGAGGTTATCGTTGATTACAGCCGCTCCGGAGAGAGCGATACGATTCCATGAGCGGGATTCATCGCCGTCGCGCCCATTTGATTCATGCTCCACGATAAGAGTCATCTTGCCGATATAGCGCCCTTTTGCGAAGAAAGGTTTGGTCCAGCCGATACCGGGGTTGAAGTTCATATCGCGCATCGGCATGGAATTCTGAAATACGTTCCATAATGTCTTCTGAGTATAGAAGAGATAGAGGTAAGTGCCCCAGGGGAGGGAGGCGTTGGTGAGTCGGATCGAGAGGGAGATCTGGAACTTCACATCGGAATTGAGCCGATTGGGTTTATGGCCGATGGCTGTGCCCACGGTGAAATAGTTATCCTTGTAGAGTCCGAAGAAGGGTCCGTAGTCGAAATTCTGTTTGATGGAATCGGTGACTTCTCGCGCCACATTGATAGGCCCGAGCACCTGTGCGTTCGCCGCGGATGTGAAGAGCACGGCGGCGAAGATAAGCAGCATTACGGATTTCAGAAGACGTTTCATAGAATTTGGCCGCCCGGAATTGATTAATGGTTTACTTCTACTTTTGATGTCGGGGGGAGTTGGGCATTACGCTCTTCGACAGCCTTGACCACATTATCGGCGAGGTGTCGGAAAGCCTCAGCCTCGGGACTGAGGTAGGAATTATTGCCGGTGAGTTCGGCAGCCTGGAGTTTGAGCGAAGTGGGTTCCCCCTTATCGGCATCGTCGCAGATATCCGCCACGAGAGGGATTTCGGCGAGGAGTTTTACGTCGAGTTGCTCGGCAAGACGCCGCGCGCCCCCCTTGCCGAAGATATAGTATTTCTCATCGGGATGCTCGGCGGGGGTGAACCATGCCATATTCTCGATAATACCGAGGATGGGGACATTGACCTTATCGTCGCGGAACATCGCAATACCCTTGCGTGCGTCGGCGAGAGCCACTTCCTGCGGTGTGGATACTACAGCCACACCGGTGATGCCGAGTGTCTGCACCAGAGTGAGGTGGATGTCGCTCGTGCCGGGAGGCATATCGATAAGGAAATAATCGAGGTCGCCCCACCAGGCGTCGGCGATGAGTTGGCGGAGTGCGTTGGAAGCCATAGTGCCGCGCCAGAGCACAGCCTTATCCTTATTGACCACGAAACCGATAGAGAGCATCTTGACTCCATATTTCTCTATGGGTTCGATCCAGTCGCGTCCTTCCTGATTCACCATATATAATTCTTCATCCTCCACGCCAAACATCTTGGGCATCGATGGTCCGAAGATGTCGGCATCGAGCAATCCCACTTTATAGCCTTTGGCAGCCAGCGCGATGGCGAGGTTGGCGGCTACGGTAGATTTGCCCACTCCCCCCTTGCCGGAAGAGATGCCGATGATATTTTTGACTCCCGGGAGGAGTTTAGCGGGAGCCTGCGGGAGTTCCTGACGGAATTTAGCGGCGATGTTGCCCTTGATTTCGAGTTCTTCGCCGAGCGCCTGCTGAAGGGCGGCTTCGGCACTGCGCACCACTGACTTGATGAAAGGGTCGGTGGGTTTTTCGAAGAGGATAGAGAAGGATACTTTGTTGCCGTCGATGCGCATGTCGTCGACGATCATATCGTTTTCGACAAGGCTTTTGCCATTGCCGGGATAGCGTACGCCTTTGAGTACTTCGAGGATAAGATTCGGGTATAGTTGCATTTTTTATTGAGATTTTGAGGGTTGATTTGCGGCGGGGCTGCGCGGAGGCGGGGCTGCGCGGGGAAGGGGCTGCGCGGAGGAGGGGAGGCAAAAGCGATGCTTTTGAACTGAACGGCTTCGCGCGGACCGGGGC
>CAMWSV010000101.1 GCA_947177015.1 uncultured Porphyromonadaceae bacterium | reverse complement strand
GTCTCTACCAATCTTTTTTCAGTAAATCTTCCGATTTCTTATATTTATAACGTTTTTAAAGGCGATAAAGATTTTGTTTACCCTCTTTTACGAGATATTCAGCCACTCCCGAGGCAATAGGCAGCAGCGAAGGATTCTCTCCTCTTGCAAGCGATTCGCGGATTGATGTGGAGGATTCTGTAAATGGGGGCACACCTCTTAGCATCGTTACTCCCGCAGGAAGGTTATCTCCCGAGGGATATTCCGGTCGGGGATATAGTATCAATCCGTATGAGTTCAGTATTTCGTCAGGTGATTTCCAGCGTTTCAGGGTCAGGAGATTATCTCCTCCGGCGATCCATTTGAATTTCTTCCCGGGGTATGCCTTGGAGAGTGCCTTGAGGGTATCAATGGTATATGAGGGACGTGGCATGTTGAATTCAAAGTCACTTACCTTGATACGTTCCCTGATTTCCTGTTCGGGAATATCAGCCACTGCCAGACGCGCCATTGCCAGCCGATCGGCTTCCGGAGCGTGCAGTCTGCCTCGCTTCAAAGGATTCTCCGGACTCACCATCAGCCACACCTCGGCTACCACTCCCTGCCGCAACGCTCCCTCTGCCACTGCGATATGACCGGTGTGTATAGGGTCAAAACTACCCCCGAAAATCCCTATCACATCTTCCGCAGCCGATTTATCGCCTTCACGCTTCATTCCCATCTGCATTCTCGCTGATGAATGATTTGATTATGGCAGCCACCTCTTCGGATGCCCGTTCGATATCGTCATTTACCACGCGCTTATCATAGCGTTCGGCAAAACTCAATTCATACTCAGCCTTACCAAGACGTCGGGCGATAGTCTCATCAGAATCTGTACCTCTTCCGCGCAGTCTGCGCTCAAGTTCCTCTATACTGGGCGGAAGAATAAAGATTCCCAGAGCGTTCTCCCCGAAACATCTCTTCACATTCACTCCCCCCTTCACATCAATATCCATGATGAGATTTCTGCCGGCAGACGTGACACGCTCTACCTCCCTCTTCAGGGTACCGTAGCAGCACCCCGGATACACCTCTTCCCACTCCACAAACTCATCGGCATCAACCCGACGGCGAAACTCCTCCGGCGAGAGGAAATAATACTCCCTGCCATCTTGTTCCTCGCCTCGGGGTGCCCTGCTTGTAGCCGACACCGAAAAACCGAGTCGCAACTCCGGATGCTCAATGATACGCTGAATTATCGTTGACTTCCCGGTACCCGAGGGTGCCGACAATATTATAATCTTACCTTTCATAAAGTCTTTATTATCAATTTTCTCCTCCTGTCTGCCCCTTGAGAATGTCCTCATCCACCCGAAGTAAAAATCAGCCCTGGCATTACAATACGTTCAATACCTGCTCCTTTATCTGCTCCAGTTCATCCTTCATTCCCACCACTATTTTCTGCATATCGGCATTATTGCTCTTCGAACCCAGAGTGTTAATCTCGCGACCCATTTCCTGAGCGATAAATCCGAGTTTCTTACCCTGACCGCTCTCGGGGCGGTCGCCGGCGGGTTCGCCGAGAGTGGCGAGGAAATAATCAAGATGCGAACGCAAGCGAAGTTTTTCCTCGCTTACATCCAACTTCTCTATATAAAAGATGAGTTCCTGCTCCAGTCTCCCCTTATCGTAATCTATGCCGTGGAGAGAAGCCAACTGATCTTCGAGACGCTGGCGAATCTTCTCCACCCGACTCTTCTCAAATGGCTCAACTTGCTCAAGCAGCGAGCGGATATTGGCAATCTTCTCTACGAAAAAGTCATAAAGTTTCCTACCCTCAGTGATACGGAATTCCGTCAGTTTCTCCAAAGCCACTGCCACACCCTTCAGGAAAGCAGTCTTATCAGCGTCGTCAACCTCCTCAGCCTTAGTCTGCCACACATCAGGCAATCGCAGCAAAGTGGCATACCAGTCTGCGGGTTCAGGAAGCGACATAGCAGCCTTCATCACTTCAAGTTGAGATTTATATCCCTCGATCACCGGCAGATTAAGTTTCATGGAGTCAGATGCCGCAATATGCTCCACCTGCACCGACATCTCCACCTTACCGCGCTCCAGAACACCCGAAGCCACGTTGCGTGCCTCAATCTCCAATTCACGAAAATACGGCGGAACACGCATAAAAAGATCCAGTTGCTTGGAATTCAAAGACTTTACTTCTACGGCAATCCTACGGGTAGCGGATTCAGACATACCTCGCCCGAATCCTGTCATTGACAATATCATGATCAGTTACGGTATTTGTATACTACTTCAATATGCGAATTTAATAAATTTTCACGCTTCATACAAAATTTATTGCTTTTTCATGGCTGAATTATTCTATTTTTTGTTACTTTTGTAAGACGACTCTTAGTTGCGGCAACGCAACAGACGTTTCTACAGACACTCAGAAATTATTATTAACCCATAAAAAAGATTGAATATAAATATGAGCAACGACGCATTGTTGAATGAATGTATCGAACGCGCCGAGAAGTGGCTCGGCCCGAAGTATGATGAGGAAACACGCAAGGAAGTTCAGGGTCTTCTCGACGCCGAGGATAAGTCAGGACTCATCGATGCTTTCTATAAGGATCTCGAATTCGGCACAGGCGGTCTGCGCGGTATCATGGGCGCCGGCACCAACCGCATGAATATCTATACCGTAGGCGCTGCCACTCAGGGGCTCGCCAACTATCTTAAGGATTGCTTCAAGGATCTCCCTCAGATCTCTGTGGTTGTCGGCCACGACGTGCGCAACAATTCGCGAAAATTTGCCGAGATGGTTGCCGATATCTTCTCTGCCAACGGCATTAAGGTTTACCTCTTCGATGGTTGCCGTCCCACCCCTGAAGTTTCATTCGCCATCCGCCTCCTCGGTTGCCAGAGCGGCGTGAATATCACTGCCTCTCACAACCCGAAGGAATACAACGGCTACAAGGCATACTGGAGCGACGGCGCTCAGATGATTGCTCCCCACGATGTGGAGACCATCGCCTACGTCAACGCCATCACATCCGTTGACCAAATCAAATTCCAGCCCAACCCCGACCTTATCCGGATTATCGGCAAGGATGTCGACGAACCCTATCTCGAAGCAATCAAGGGACTCTCACTCTCGCCTGAAATCGATGCCAAGCACGCCGACATGAAGATCGTTTACACCCCGATCCACGGCACCGGTTCCACCCTCATGTATGACTCCCTCAACCGCTGGGGCTTCAAGAATATCATCCACGTGCCCGAACAGGACGTAATGGACGGTAATTTCTCCACAGTAGTTTCTCCCAACCCTGAGAATGCCGAGGCTATGTCTATGGGTATCGCAAAGGCGAAGGAGACAGGCGCCAGCCTCGTGCTCGCCTCCGATCCGGACGCTGACCGCATCGGCGTGGTGGTTCGCGACAAGGATGGCAACTACCAACTCGTCAACGGCAATCAGATCGTGATGATCTTCCTCTACTATCTCATTACACGCAACGTGGAACTCGGCAAGATCACCGGCAAGGAATATTGCGTCAAGACTATCGTCACCACCGAGACCATCAAGCGTATCGCAGATGCCAACAACGTCACCTGCTATGACTGCTACACCGGCTTCAAGTGGATCGCCGACGTGATGCGCAATCTCGAAGGCACCGCCCGTTATCTCGGTGGCGGTGAGGAAAGTTACGGCTTCCTCGCTGAGACTTTCTGCCGCGATAAGGATTCCGTGTCTGCCATCTCTCTCATGGCGGAAATCGCAGCCTGGGCTGCCGAAAGAGGTCAGAACCTCTACGATCTTCTCATCGACATCTACGCTGAATACGGCTTCTCTCGCGAACGCGGTGTGAGCGTGGTACGTCCCGGTAAGACCGGTGCCGATGAAATCGTGGCTATGATGAAGAATTTCCGCGAGAATCCCCCGAAGGAACTCGCAGGATCCCCCGTAGTCACCATCAAGGACTATGCCGACCTCAACTGCCGTAACCTCAAGACCGGCGAAGTGGAGAAGATGAACTTCCCCACCACTTCCAATGTGCTCCAGTTCTTCACCGAGGCGGGCGACAAGGTATCTATCCGCCCCTCCGGCACAGAACCCAAAATCAAATTCTATATCGAAGTACGCGAGGATATGCCCTCCAAGGAGGCATACGAAGATACCGTCAAGAAGGCTGATGCACACATCGATCAGGTACTTGCCGATCTTGGCGTGAAGTAAGTATTGAAGTAATCAAGCAATCTGCGACTTACCTTCAGTAGTTCGTAAAGTAACCGAATTTTATTCATAACTGATGACAGACGTTGCCGCCGTAATCTTTTTTTCGACGGCAACGTTTTTCATTTCATCATTTCTCATTTCCATCAATTATAATGGCTAAAGTAACTTGGAAAGCCGGCACTATGGTCTATCCCGCGCCGGCGGCTATCGTCACCTGCGGCGATAAGCCCGAAAACTGGAATATGCTCACCGTGGCGTGGACCGGCACCATCTGCACAAATCCCGCCATGCTCTATATAAGCGTGCGTCCCGAGCGACATTCATATAATTTGCTCCTCAAGAATATGGAGTTTACTCTCAACCTCACCACCGCCGCCATGGCTCACGCCACCGACTGGGTAGGAGTTCGCTCGGGAAGAGACCACGATAAGTGGAAGGTCACAGGACTCACCCCCCTGCCGGGTGAGATGGTGAAATCTCCTGCTATCGAGGAGAGTCCGCTGGCTATAGAATGTCGCATCAAGGAGGTGCTTCACCTCGGAAGCCACGACATGATGATTGCCGACGTACTCTGCCTGCGCGCCGACGATCGCTATATCGATCCTGCCACAGGAGCATTCTCGCTCAAGGATGCCGGATTGATGGCTTATGTACACGGCGGATATTACGCGCTCGGCGACCTTTTAGGTAAATTCGGTTTCTCAGTCAAGAAAAACTGAAGTCTTCAGTCCTTCTCCGATTCTTACAGAGTCTCCGCCTCAGTCGACAATATTTCACATCTGCTTTCAGCACGTATTCTACAAGACCCGGTTACATTTTTTGTGAAATCGGGTCTTACACTTGCGAATTTGAGAAAGTCTGATTAACTTTGCTCTCTGATATGCACTTATTCAATAATAACAACTATGATTTTGGGGTGCCTATCTCAGACTAATCTCATCACGAATTGAATAATATTCCTTTTTGATGGATATATTGAAATCTCAAAAAAAAATCTCTACCAACAAAATTGTAAAGTGGCTCTGGATCTCATTTCTCGGATTCGGATTCATGATCGCATTGCTGCTTCTGCTCATCTACAATGGTGTGATCGGCTACATGCCCCCCATCGAAGAACTGGAGGATCCGCACGATAAATTGGCATCGGTAGTATACGCCTCCGACGGCACCACCGAACTCGGCAGATATTTCGCCGGTGCAGGCAATCGCGTATATAACGATTATGACGCCGTGTCGCCGTGGGTGATAAAAGCGCTTATCGCCACTGAGGATGCCCGCTATCTCCAGCACTCGGGTATTGACTTTATGGCGCTCGGACGCACCATGGTAAAGACTCTTATGCTGCGCGATAAATCATCGGGCGGTGGCTCCACAATCACTCAGCAGTTGGCTAAGCAGTTATATTCCCAGCCGTCGTCCAACCTCTTCAAGCGCGCCATGCAGAAGCCTATCGAGTGGATGATAGCAATCAAACTCGAAAGATTCTACACCAAGGATGAGATCATCAATATGTATCTCAACAGATTCGACTTCCTCAATAACGCAGTGGGTATCAAGACTGCCGCCAATGTCTATTTCGGCAAGGAGCCCGACCAACTCAACGTGCAGGAGGCAGCCATGCTGGTGGGTATGCTCAAGAATCCGGCTTATTTCAACCCCTTGCGCCATCCCGAGCGTACGCTCAATCGTCGCAATACCGTTATAGACCAGATGGTAAAGGCTGACGAACTATCCGCCGCCGAGGCAGATTCAATCAAGGCTCTCCCGCTCGGTCTGGATTATCATAAGGTCGACCACCGCGAAGGTGGCGCTCCATATCTGCGCGAGGAAATTCGCCGCATGATGACCGCCAAGAAACCCGAGCGCCCCAACCGCGCGAATTACTCCTCACAATTGGCTTATAACATCGCATACGGCAATTATACCACCGACTCCACCCTCTGGGAGGATAACCCCCTCTACGGCTGGATTCTGAAAAATCCTAAGCCCGACGGCTCTTATTATAATCTTTACACCGACGGGTTGCGCATATACTCCACAATCGATCTCCGGATGCAGAATTATGCCGAGGAGGCCGTATGGCAACATCTCGGCGGCACACTCCAACCGGCTTTCGAGTCTGAACGCCGCAATTCCCCTACAGGTCCGTATGCCACCGGGCAGGATCTCTCCTACGAAGGAGCAAAACGTCTCATCAGGCAGGCGATGAAGCAGACCGAGCGTTGGCGCGTGATGAAACTCGCCGGGCACTCCGATGCAGAAATCGAAAATGCCTTCCGCGAGAAGTATCAGATGGATGTATTCGCCTACGTTCGCGAAAACGGCAAAATCGTGCCGGGCACAAAGACAGTCACCATGTCGCCCTACGATTCTCTTCTATATATGAAGTCAGTGCTGCGTACAGGTCTAATGTCGATGGATCCCACCACCGGCTATGTCAAGGCTTACGTCGGAGGTCCGGATTTCACCTTCTTCCAGTATGATATGGCTTCGAGAGGCAAACGCCAGGTCGGTTCTACCGCCAAACCGTTCCTCTACGCCATGGCTTTTGAACAGGATTTCGACCCCTGTTCGCTCTTCAGCAATACTCAGCCTAATTTCGGAGGCTGGGCTCCCCGCAACACCGGTAGCGGACGCATCGGCGAGATGGTCGACCTCCGCTGGGCACTCACCACCTCCAACAACTGGATCTCCGCCCGACTCATCAACGAACTCAAGGTGAATAACTTCGTAAATAAACTCCGCATGTACGGCATCAGCGGTTATCTCACCCCCAATCATACCCTCTCGCTCGGTTCGTTTGATGCCTCCGTGGGCGAGATGGTAAGCGGTTACTCCACCTTCGCCAATAAGGGTGTGCGCGTCGACCCGGTATTCGTCACACGTATCGAAGATAATCAGGGCAACGTGATCTACTCCCCTACAGCCCACCGCACGGAGGCTCTCTCCGAGACGGGCGCCCTGCGAATCACCTCCGTGCTCTTCGATGTAATCGACAAAGGCACCGGCCGCGGCTTGCGCGCCAACTATGGTCTCACCGCGCAGATGGGGGGCAAGACCGGCACCACCAACTCCAACGCCGATGCATGGTTTATGGGATTCACCCCGGAACTCGTCACCGGTGTATGGGTAGGCGGCGAGGAACGCCACATCCGCTTCTCTTCCGGTGCCTACGGACAGGGTGCACGTGCCGCCCTTCCTATCTACGGCCTCTATATGAAGAAAATATATGCCGACCCGAAACTCCCCTACCGCCAGGAAACTAAATTCGTATTCCCCGAAGATTTCTCACCCTGCGACGGCAGATACAGCGATGGCGGAGAATCATCCGGCGAACCCGAGAATCTCGAGACCGTAGAGGGA
>CAMWSV010000100.1 GCA_947177015.1 uncultured Porphyromonadaceae bacterium | reverse complement strand
TCCAATAATTCCAATCTCTCCAATAATTCCAATCCTCGGCAAGCCCCGGCAGGGCTTGCATCCGTGCTGAGGGCGCAAGCCCGAAGTCCCAATAATTCCAAGACTATAAAATTAACTCCAATACTATAAAATGGGAAAAGTTTTGATTATCGGCGCCGGTGGCGTCGGCAGCGTCGTCGCTGCGAAATGCGCTCAGAATCCTGAGGTGTTCACTGAAATCGTGCTCGCATCCCGCCGTAAGGAAAAATGCGACAAAATCGTTGAAAAACTCGGCCTTAAAAACGTCACTACCGACCAGGTGGATGCCGACTACGTAGAGCAGATCGTTGAACTCTTCAATCGTCATAAGCCCGACATCTGCATCAACGTGGCTCTCCCCTATCAGGACCTCACCATCATGGAGGCTTGCCTGCAGTGTGGCGTCAACTACCTCGACACAGCCAACTACGAACCCAAAGATGAGGCTCACTTCGAATACTCCTGGCAGTGGGCATATCGCGAACGCTTCGAGAAGGCAGGCCTCACCGCTATCCTCGGCTGCGGCTTCGACCCGGGTGTATCGGCTGTCTTCGTGGCTTACGCCGCAAAGCATCATTTCTCTGAAATGAGATACCTCGACATTGTGGACTGCAACGCCGGCAACCACGGCAAGGCTTTCGCCACTAACTTCAACCCCGAAATCAATATCCGCGAAATCACCCAGAAGGGTAAATACTGGCAGGATGGCAAATGGGTTGAGACCGAAAACCTCGAAATCCATCAGCCCCTCACCTACCCCAATATCGGCGAACGCGAATCTTATCTCCTCTATCATGAGGAACTCGAATCGCTCGTGCAGAACTTCCCCAGCATCCGCCGCGCGCGTTTCTGGATGACGTTCGGTCAGGAATACCTCACTCACCTGCGTGTGATCCAGGATATAGGTATGGCTCGTATCGATCCTATCATCTACGAAGGCAAGGAGATCATCCCCATCCAGTTCCTGAAGGCTGTGCTCCCCGATCCCGGTTCGCTCGGTGAGAACTACACCGGCGAAACATCCATCGGCTGCCGCATCTCCGGGCTCGACAAAGAGGGCAAGCACTCCACATATTACATCTACAACAACTGCTCGCACCAGGACGCTTACAGAGAGACCGGCGCGCAGGCTGTAAGTTACACCACCGGCGTTCCCGCCATGGTCGGCGCTTATATGTTCCTCACCGGTAAGTGGGTAATGCCCGGCGTGCATAACGTCGAAGAGTTCAATCCCGATCCCTTCCTCGAAAAACTCGCCGCCTCCGGCCTCCCCTGGCACGTAATCATTGACGGCGATCTCGAATTTACCGAAGAGTAATACTCCGGAAATCCCGGTCAATCCGATTAATTACCCGATTTCTCCCGATTACTTCCGATTACTTCCGATTATTTTTACCAATCTCCAAATATAATCCAAAAGAAATGATGAATAAACCCCTCATATCCGCCGCCCTGATTCTCGGCGCGGGTGTGGCTGCCGCCCAGTTCCTGCAGCCCGGTGCCGTAAGCGCCGGTCCCGGTCACGATGTGGAAGTAGCCACCCGCAAGGGGGTGGTGAAGGTGACTCCCCTCAGCAGTGAGATTTTCCGTGTCACCGTACTCCCCGCCGACTCGGCAGCCGCTCCCTACTTCCCGTCGCAATCGGCTGTTATGGAGCCCGTGGCAAAAGAGGTGGATGCCACCCGCCATATCGTATGGCCCGACCGCGTGGAAATCTTCTCAGATTCCCTCCGCGTCAACGTGGATCGCCTCACCGGTAAGGTCTCTTTCTTCGACGTGCAGGGCAACGAACTCCTCTCGGAAATAGATGGAGTGGACAACAATGCCCGTACCCGCTCGGTAAGTTTCTCCGCCAAGAACACCGGCAACCTCTACGGCGCCGGCGAACGCGGCCACTCTCTGCGCCTGAACGGCGACAGCCTATCTATGTACAACCGCCAGAACTACGGCTACACCTACGGCGATCCGCGCATCTCGCAGATGGGCATCTCTGTCCCCTATTTCGCTTCTGACCGCGGATTCGGCGTGCTCTTTGACGATTACGATGCCGCCGCTCTCAATCTCGGCGCGGACACTATCCTCTACACCTCCCCCACACCCCGCGCACTCTCCTACTACTTCATCAGCGGCCGTGACAAGAACCTCGCCGGCGTGGCAGGCAATTACGCTCGGCTCACGGGTCTGCAGCCTCTCCCCCCGATATGGTCGCTCGGATACATCACCTCCAAATACGGCTACCACAACCAGCAGGAGGCTCTCGGCGCTATCGATTCGCTCAAGAACCGCGACTATCCCGTGGATGGTATCGTGCTCGACCTCTACTGGTACGGAACCGAGACCGATATGGGTCGCCTCGAATGGGACAAGGCCCAATGGCCCGACCATCGCGGTATGCTCGACACCCTCAAGGATAAAGGGGTGAAGATGGTGGTCATCTCCCAGCCCTATATCAATAAGAAGGGGGCAATAGACAACTACAACTACCTTTCCGAACAGGGTATGCTCGTCAAGGATGCCTCGGGCAAGACTCACGACGTCACCACCTGGGTAGGCGATGCCGGAATGTTTGACGTCTCAAACCCCGACACCCGACGCTGGCTCTCCAACCGACTGATGGACCTCACTCAGGATGGACTCGCCGGATGGTGGGGCGATCTGGGCGAACCCGAAGTGCACCCCCTCACCATACATCACGCCAACGGCCAGACTGCCTCGCAGTATCATAACGTCTACGGCAATGAGTGGTCTAAACTCATCTACGATGCCATGCGCGAGAATTTCCCCGATATGCGTCCGCTCCTTATGATGCGCGGCGGCACCGCCGGCCTGCAGCGCTATGCCGTGGCTCCCTGGACCACCGACGTCTCTCGCTCATGGGGGGGCTTCCGTCCGCAGATCAACCTCATGCTCAACTCCGGTCTCTCCGGGCTGGGCTACATGAGTTCCGACATAGGTGGTTTCGCCGTTGACCCGGCTCATCCCACAGATCCGGAACTTTACGTGCGCTGGCTCGAAATGGGCGCGTTCACTCCCGTGTTGCGCACCCACGCCCAGACCAAGCCCGAACCATATCACTACCCCGCTCAGGAAGACATCTCGCGCAAATACATCAAGATGCGCTATGAATGGCTCCCCTACAACTACACTCTCGCCGCCGAGAACGCCCTCACCGGCCGTCCGCTCGCACTGCCGCTCAACTTCGACGGCAATAACCCCGGCGAAAAATTCGCCAATGTGGAGGATGAATACATGTGGGGTCCCGAAGTGCTTGTCGCTCCCGTTATGGAGCAGGGTGCCCGCTCGCGCAAGGTGCTCTTCCCCAAAGGTGAATGGATCGATTGGTGGAACCCCGCAAAAAGATATGCCGGCGACCGCACCTACACCGTGCCCGCTCCGCTCGACGTGCTCCCTCTCTTCGTGAAGGCAGGTTCGTTTATCCCGCAATATCCCCGCGCGATTGAGAACACCGACCAATACGACCCCTCTACCCTCGCGGTGAAATACTTCCCCGCAAAGGAGACCTCTACATATCGCCTCTTTGAAGACGACCGCAAATCGCCCGACTCTCTTGATAAGGGTGAATACGCTTGGCTCAACTTCACCGGCAGGCAGACAGGCAAATCGATTGAAGTGACCCTCACCACCGAAGGTGGCTACGCCGGGATGCCCGAAGGCAGAATGATCGACCTCATCATCCCCAATGCAGCCGCTCCCGCGCGCGTGAAATGGAACGATATATATCTCGATAAGATGGCTTCGCGCAAGATGATCCGCCAATATGGCTACACCTACGACGCCGCCACCCGCACGCTCACAATCGTATTCCCCTACGATCACACCCGATCCACCATCGCAATCGACTGATTACTCCAATAACTCCAATCAGGTTTTATCAGTCTTATCCAATAAATAAGCCTGAAGCGCTCGCTTCAGGCTTATTTATTCTTGCTTCAGTCTTATTTATTCTTTATTATTTTTCCAAAATCAACTCCGCGGCATATTCGGGCGCTATGGAAGTCCCCAACTTCCTGCGCATCAGCCGGTAGCCGTTGATCTGCCAGTCGCGTTTTGGCGAGGGCTGCAAGAGCGGCGTAAGTTCGCGGCAGATCTGAGCCGGCGTGCAGCGATGCACCAGCAATTCCGGCACGATCGAATTCCCCACTATCAGATTCGGCAGCGACACATACTTCACCTTCAGCAACTTCTCCATAATCTTATAGGAAATCTTCTTACCGTTGGCGCGGTAGCAAACCACCTGCGGCGTCCCCACCAGCGCCGTCTCCAGCGTGGCTGTGCCGGAAGTCACCAACGCAGCCCGCGAATACTTCACCAGCGTGGGCGTAGCGCCAAACGCCACCTGCAGTCCCGGATCCTGCGCTATCTCCCGATAGAATTTCTCCGGTATCGACGGCGCCGCCGCCACCACATACTGAAATTCCGGATATCGCTTCGCCGCCTCTATCATCAGCGGCAGGTTATTGCGTATCTCGCCACGCCGCGATCCGGGCACGAGCGCTATCATCGGACGCTCATCCGTAATCCCCTGTCGCTCACGAAAATGGCGCAGCGGCACAATATGCCCCAGCATATAGTCTATTTCCTCCACCGAGGGATTCCCCACGTATGTGATGCGGTCATAACCCCGCTTCTTATAATAATCCGTCTCGAAGGGAAGTATGGAGTAGAGATGCGTCACATAGAGGCGGATGCTCTTCAGGCGCCATTCCTTCCACGCCCAAATCTTCGGCGAGATGTAATAATCCACCCTGATTCCTTGCCGCGAGGCGAACTTCGCCAGTTTCAGATTAAATCCCGGGAAGTCCACGAGTATGAGCACGTCGGGCATGAACTCACGTATCATATCCTTCGCCATCCTCAGATTGCGGAATATCTTCCCCAAATTGCGAAGCACCTCCGAGAATCCCATCACATTCAGATTCTCATAATGCAGCGCCGGAGCGCACCCGGCGGCTTTCGCCATCAGGTCGCCACCGATAAAACGTATCTCGCAGCCCGCATCGCGCCGGCGAAGCGCCTCGATTAGGCGCGACCCGTGAAGGTCGCCCGACGCTTCCCCTGCCACTAACATTATCTTCATCTCTGTTTTTCTTTTCGCTTTACACTAAATTTCTCTCCCGGAGCGTTACTTCTTCAGGGATATGCACTCTGTGGCGGTTTATTATTCGCCGGCGCCTCACATCGCCCCCCCGACAGATAAAATTTCCTCAAATTTAACACTTATAAACCTTATTTCCAAATCATTCTAAGGATTCATACACGATGAGGAATCTACTGTATCTATTTTTCTCTTTTATGCTGCTCACGGTGGCTGTGAGTTGCATATCCGACGATTTCAACAATTCGCCCGGCGTGCGGCTGCGCTTTTCGACCGATACGGTGAGTTTCGACACCGTATTCACCGACCTCGGCACCCCGACGGCACGCCTGAAGGTGTTCAATCCCGATAAGAAGAGCGTCAGCATCTCTTCCATACGTTTCGCCAATCCCGAATCACCCTTCTCCATGAATGTAGACGGCGTCAGCGGCTCAGATTTCCGCGATGTCGAAATCCGCGGCGGTGACTCCATCTTCATCTTCATCGAGTGCTATCTCCCCGAAAACACCGATGCACTCCCCTTCCGCATCACCGATAATCTCATCTTCCAACTCAACGGCAACGAGCAGAAAGTATGTGTCGAAGCCTGGGGACGCAACGTGGTGCGCCTGCGCAACGCCTTAGTGGAATCTGACATGACCCTCACAGCCGACCTGCCCTATATCATCTTCGATTCCCTCACAGTGCGCCCCGGAGCGACACTGCGCATCGAGCCCGGTGCCGAAATCCTGTTTCACGATAAGGCTTCTTTAGTGGTGGAGGGCACTCTCGAAGCCATCGGCGCGCCCGGCAAGATGATTCAGATGCGCGGCGACCGACTCGACAACGTGCTACCCGACGTGGGCTACGACATCCTCGCCGGGCAATGGAAGGGCATCCGATTCGCCCCTGAATCCTTCGGCAACCGCATGGAATACGTCGATATGCGCTCCACTTCGCAGGGCGTGCGTATCGACTCCACCGCCAACCTCGAACGCAGCAAACTCATCCTCGTCAACTCCTGGCTCCACAATTCGGAATCTACCGTGCTCGAATCTCGCCACGCCCGCGTGGACGCTTACGGCTGCGTATTCTCCGAAGCAGCCGACGCCGTGGTGAGTCTCACGGGCGGTATCCACAATTTCTCGCAATGCACCCTCGCCAATTACTACCTCTTCAGCGTCATCTCCAATCCGATCCTCTCCCTATATCACCTTATGCCGGATGATTACGGCGTCATCTCCAACCCTCTGATGCACGCCAACTTCGACAACTGCATAATCTACGGTCTCGCCTCCGACATCAACATCCCCGACCTCACGGGAGCCGACGTCTTCCTGAGATATACCCTGCTCAAAGCCAACGGCTCCGACGATGCCAATTTCCTCAACTGCATCTGGGGCGAAGACCCTAAATTCCTCACCATCCGTTCAGAATATTACTTCAACTATCATCTGGCTGAGGATAGCCCCGTGCTCCACTCCGGCGACCCGGCCCTCATCAATCCCCTCACCGACTCCGACATGGACGGCACTCCACGCATCAGTGGCGCCGACCGCCCCGCTCTCGGCGCTTATTCACGTTAGCAGACGATAATCGGAATTATTGGAATTATTGGAATTATTGGATTAAATCGGACTTAAGAGTAATAATGGCTCATCACTATTTCCTCCCTATATCAGAATACGCCCTCCCTCCGAAGCAGACGATAGTGCCAAATCCCTCCAAGATAGGGATGGTGGCTCAATATCCGCCCCCGAGCATCATACACCTCGACAGCGTGGAATCAACTCATAATCTCCTCAAGACCCCCGAATACGCCGACCTCCCGCCATACGTCATGGTCATGGCGCGCGAACAGACCGCCGGACGCGGACAGCGCGGCAACCACTGGGAATCGCAACCCGGACTTAACCTCACCTTCAGCATGGTGGTGAAACCCTTCGGGCTCCACCCCTCCAAACAATTCTCGCTATCCGAAGCAACCGCCCTCGCGGTAGTGGCGCTCCTGCAGAGCGAAGGGATTGAAGCCAAAGTGAAATGGCCCAACGATATCTACGTTGCCGACAATAAAATCTGCGGCATACTCATCGACCACGCCATCGACTCCACCGGCATCATACGGAGCGTGGTCTCCGCCGGTCTCAACATCAACCAGCGTGAATTTCATTCCGACGCTCCCAACCCCGTGAGTATGTGGCAGATACTCCGCCGGGAACGCAGTGTCGACGACATTGCCGCCAACCTCCTCCTGCTCCTGCGCCAATTCCTGCCGCTCGCCGACACCCCTGCCGGGCGCCAACTCCTCCACCAATCATTCATGGAGCACCTCTACCGCAACGACGGCGCGCCCCACCCCTACTACGACCACCTCCTCGACCGCCCCATCCGCGCCATCCTCACCGACGTCCTCACCGACGGCACCCTACTCCTCAGCGAAATCCCCTCCTCCACAGCCGAGCCGCTCCCCCCTCGTCCCTATC
>CAMWSV010000099.1 GCA_947177015.1 uncultured Porphyromonadaceae bacterium | reverse complement strand
ATCGGGTGTTATCGAGGTATCGAAGGTAGATATCTCTCTACGACTTTCGGATCAACTCCATATTGGATGGCTGTTTTTTTATCGGCTTCAGCCTCTCTATTTTGATGCATTATCTTATGCAGCGCACCCCTCATGACATAAAATTCTCCACTTTGAGGATAAATTATTATAGATTCTCTAATCAAATTTTCGGCATCACTAAGTTTGTTGGTTTTTAGATAGGCACTGATAAGAGATAGACGGAAATCCTGACTTTCCTGTAGTTCAAGTGCTTTTTTCAAAAGCCTTATGATTTCAGGGTAATTTTCGTAAAAAAATTCCACTTCTGCAAGTCCTGCAGGTCCCCATGGATCCTTAGGGTCAATAGAGATTAGAATCTCAAAATCCTTACGCGCACTTTCGAAGTCCTTTTTCTGAAGCATTATTTGACCGTGAAGCCTTCTGGCAGGAGCATATATACTATCGAGATGCAACACCTCACTAACCACTTCCGATGCTCCATCAAGGTCTCCCATAAGCATTAAGGTTGATGCGCGGTGAGAAAGAATATTTGTATTCGTCGGCTCTTTTACGAGAGCAATATCGTATGATTCGAGTGCTTGTGTGAGGTTTCCTAAGTTGGCATTGCAAATTCCGATATTGGCAAAGAGTTTAGAATTAAGAGGAGAACCGGGATTTATCCTCAGTGCATCTTTATAATATTGAATTGCCTGTAGCCAATTTTCAGATTTAACAGCATAGTCAGCGGAGTCTATCAGAGCCTCGTAGGAATATATAGAATCTGCCGCAGACGAAGTTGAATTATATGCGAGAGATGCCATGTCAACACCATGATAATTATTTCCGCTTAAAGAGATACAGAATGGTGAAGAGAGCAATGCACATACGGTTAATTTAGCAAGGGAAGATTTCATAGAGATGTATTGGGGTTTTGATTGTGATATAAGGATCTAAGATAATTATTTTCAAACTCAAATAGAAGAGTATATAAACTAAAATATGATGATAGAGTTGGTTTATATTCCAAACTAAATAATCATAAGACTTACAAAATAAAAACCAACTATATAAAAAAAGAGCCTCCGCTAATTTAATTAACGAAGGCTCTACTTTAAATCGTATTATTGGGTTTAATTTAGAACTTATTTTTTACCCTTTTCGTAGTTTGTCTTGCCCATTTCGAGAAATGTTTTGTAGCCGGGAATATCTTCCTTATATACGAAGGAGGGGGCGAGAGGATGACCGTTCTGGTCAACGATCACGTGGAAAGGCTGAGCATTTGCACCGAATTTGGATCTCTGTAGATAACTCCATTTATCGCCGTATGTACGGAGGGTACGTTGGGTGCCATCCTTTTCAGTGATCTTGATGGGAGAAGGAAGTTCTTTCTTTTCATCCACCATGAGAGTGACCAGAATGAAGTCATTATCGATAGACGCCTTTACATCGGGGTCAGTCCATACAGCGGCTTCCATCTTGCGGCAGTTAACACAACCATAGCCTGAGAAGTCAAGGAGAACGGGTTTATTGAGTTGCTGAGCGAGTTTCATGCCTTCCTCAAAGTCATCCACCTGGGCATGCACGTCACCTTCGTAGAGAGAGAAGTCCTGAGTTGAAATAGGGGGTGAGAAAGCAGATATGCTCTTGAGGGGTGCGCCCCAGAGTCCGGGTATCATATATACTGCAAATGCAAATGAAATGCAGGCGAGCATGAATCGTCCTACGCCGCATTTCTCAACTTCATCATCATGGGGGAACCGGAGTTTACCAAGCAGATAAACACCGAGAAGGAAGAAGATCACGATCCAAAGTGAAACGAAGACTTCTCTGTCGAGGATTCTCCATCCGTAGGCGAGGTCGGCAACTGAGAGGAATTTAAGTGAGAGAGCGAGTTCGAGGAATCCCAATACTACCTTCACGGTGTTCATCCAGCCACCGCTCTTAGGCATAGCCTTGAGCATAGTGGGGAACATTGCGAAGAGTGTGAAGGGGAGAGCCAGAGCCAATGCGAAACCGAACATTCCGATTGCCGGAGATATGAAGTTACTTGTGGCGGCTGCCTCTACGAGGAGTGTGCCGATGATGGGACCGGTGCATGAGAATGAAACGAGCACCAGAGTAAATGCCATGAAGAAAACTGAAAGGAGACCGGTAGTGGTGTCTACCTTAGAGTCCATCTTATTAGTCCATGATGAAGGAAGTGTAAGTTCAAATCCGCCCATGAAAGAGATGGCAAATACCACGAGGAGAAGGAAGAAAATAATGTTGAATACGGCAGATGTGGCAAGTTCGTTAAGGGCTGAGGCTCCGAATAGCATTGTCACTATCAGACCGAGTGCTACATAAATTACGATGATAGAGCCCCCATAAATTGCGGCAGTACCTACAGATTTTGATTTGCTTTTATTCTGCTTCAGGAAGAATGATACGGTCATAGGAATCATAGGCCATACGCAAGGAGTGACAAGAGCGATCAGACCGCCGATGAAGCCTGCAATAAATATGTAGATAAGTGATCGTCCCTGTTGTTCGGGAGCATCCTCAAAAACTCGCAATTCCGCTTCAACGTTGTCCCACCATGATTGGTCGGCAGAAATACCTGAAAGATTCGCCTCGGGAGTCATGAAGGGTTCTGCAGATTGAAGGGAGTCAGTCATCTGTGTAAGAGCATTAACATCTTCTTCATGTGTTTCTTCGGCAGAGGCTTCGGGAGCAGCAGGGAACGTACCCTTTATAAGTTTGGCAGTCCCAACCTGTACGCAACCTGTATCATTACAGGCTTGACCCTGAATTTCTACATTTACGCTATAGTTCTTATCAGTGGGCTTGAGTTTCTGTGTGAAAACTACAGTGCCATCGTAGAAATGCTGTTCTACTTCGAAAATATCATCAAACTCTTTAGTGTAATTTTTGTTTGCCGAGGGTTGACCTACAGTCTTACACCCTTTAGGTTCGAAATAAAATTTCAATGGCATTGAGCCTCCGGCGGGATTATCAACCGCATAGAGGTGATATCCGGGATTAACCTTCGCTGTGATCTTGAGCGCGGGGTGATCTGTATTGTCATCAACCAGGGCGATGGTCCAGTTGACAGCATCGGCTGCTGATACTCCCAGACAGATCAGAAGGAGAGAGAGTGAAAAAAGCAGACGTTTCATAAAAATAAATTGTTTCAGAGATTAGCACTTTAAATTAGGTTATACTCTCGGGTAGGTGTTATTCGTTTTCGGCTACTACCGGGGCCTCTGCAGATTGCTCCACAATTTTTGAAGAGGGATTCTGCAAGAACGCAATAACTTCACAATTCTCAGCAACCCATGATTCATCAAGGGTAATTGTAAAGGAATTCTTAAAGTTATTGTCCGGAATAAATGAATTAGCAATTGTTACGCCCCAATCGCCCGTGAGCGAAGTGCGCAATACGTGGTTATGCACGTAATCAAATATGATATTGGAGCCGGAATACTGTGGGCCTACAATGTTATTCTCCATCACCCAGATATTGATGTTGAGCGGGGAGTCATAAATGCTGTTGAAGTTGGCATTATATGTCACTTTTAGTTCACGAGTATCTTTACTGTATTCAGTTTCGATATCAAGATCGGCTGCGGATGCCATGCTCACGGCATTAAGGATTGCGTTAGTCCAGAGGGCAACGTTGGATATAGGCTGGTTACCATCGATACATGCCGCGGGCAGACTGCTGGGGTGATAGTAGGTATAATATACGGTAGCCTCTGGAGAAGTAAGTTGTAATTTACCCAAAGGACGGGTGTATTGTGTATTCTCCGGATGCAGGTTCACAGCAATTATCGAACCGGGATATTGAGATTGCAGAGAGTGTACTAACGCTGCACCTTGAGGACAGTTGATACAACCCTGACCGGTAAATTCCTGAATTAGAACTTTACGTGAAATAGTGGGCCGCTCTACCTTAATGAAACGATCGGCTTCATCGACGTTGTCGCAGGAAGATAAGATAGAACCTGTCACTGCAAGGGCGATTATGGCAGTCCCTTTCAATGATTTCATTATGTTTGAACTAAGAATAGTCATGATGTTTCAGATTAGAATGCGTAATTATATGTGAGCGAGAAACCTTTGGTGGCAGGAACCCAACGGCATACACCGCCGGAGCAGTTGAAGCCTGCGCGGTTACGTCCGTATGAAAGGGAGAAGCGGTTGGCCTTATATACGTATGTCACCATTGCAGAATAGTAATTGAGTTTGGAACCACCGAAATTCTTTGTATCAGACAATGTCACCATCCAGTGGGGAGCGAAGGAAACCTCTACGAGTGCTGAAATCCAATCTTTCTCATCCTGCTTTGTAGTGAGGTATTGGAGTTCGGCGCGAAGTTGAGTTTTCTTTGCCATCTTCCACTGGCCTTCAAGAATAAAGGTATTTGCCGTTACAAATTCATTATGACCATATTCGGTGGTATGACCAAATATCTTGGCATAATTGAGTTTCTGGAAGAGGTAGAAGAATGTGAACTGGAGTGTACGGCTTACTTTCTTGCTGATCTCAAAGTTGAGGTCAGCATAACGCAAACCACCAATTTTCCAGAAAGCAGACCCCATACCATTAGAACCCGACATTTCCGGGTCACGATTAGACATGGAAGTGGTGCCGTCTGCTCCGGTGAGTTCGCGTACCGGACCAAGAGGAGCCGAGTTGGCAAGGTCAGAAATATAAGAAGCAGACAACTTCACGTTTGTGCCGTATTTACCACCCAGCGGAGTATTGCGTTTGAAGAGGTAACGCAATTCTGCCTGAAATGCCCATTCTCCGTTGTAATCTGTGGAATATGGATAGAGTGCAGCCAATGTATAGGTCTGAGTATTGGTAAACGCCGGGAGATAGTTGATGAATGCATTTGTGGCTTCACTCTGGTCTGACATGAACGCCATATTTTCGGAACGTTTAGCCTGCACGTATGCCGAGAATCCTTTGGCAGCGTAGGATACGGACAGAAGTTCAATGTGACCTCTGCTGTAAATATAGTTATTTACGTAGTTGGGGTCATTATTTTTTGTGGCGAACTCTGCGAGAACGTCAAAATTTTTAAGTCTTGCTCTTACTCTACCGTCAAATGCCGCAATGGTGGTCGGGAAATTAAGACGGTATTGATTCTTATCGTGATAAATAGTAGGATTATCGCTATTGTGTTTTCCTACGTATGATAAACCGAGAGTCAAACCATAATCGTACCCAAATTTTGTGGGGAAAGATTCATTGAGACTCCATTCTGCATCAGCACCCCAGAGAAGGTCGGGGGTATGTTTCCAGAATCGACGTTCTTTACCTACAAGACCGGTGAAGTAAACACCTTTACCGGGGTTGAGTTTAACCCTTCCTCCTCGAATTGCTCCATCCACACCCAATGAACGCTCCTGATATGTGCGGAGAATAAGACCGGAACCGAACTGCTCGTAGAAATCACCTGCTGTGATTTGTGCCCACTTATATTTTCCTGTAATCCAGAAATAGGGGACACCCCAACCTGCGAATCCGGGCATAGTCGCCTCATCAAAACCCGGGAGAGGCCATTTTGTAAACTGGAATCGGGCTCCCGCAGAAACGTAAGGAGCATTAAGAGTAAAGTCAAAATAGGTATTGTTCAAAACCGGAGAATCATAATCCTGAGTCATGAGGGCTTTATCCTGCAGAGGAATCATGAACTCGGTCTGAATCGCACCATTGGCACGGACTCTGCTCCACCATGAGGGATTTTTTGGAGTGTAGTCCTGCTTGTCGGTAGGCACCATCACTGTCTCACCCATATAAGTGCGAGGTTCGAAGGTCGGAATTTCCGAGCCTGAATCATGTTGTTTTTGATTACTTTCGTAGGCTTCCGCAATGGAAGAATCCTCGGCTATCGGCGCACTCTTAACGTCGTCTTGTGCCGATGCACTGATGGCAAAAGTGGCGAAGAGTAAAGGTAGTGCCGCACGGAAAGATAAATTGTGCATGATATTAGAAATAGTGAGTTAATAGTCAAGTTAGTTGAGATTAATGTCTGATTCACAGCATATTGTAATAAGACTTGAAACTGTGTCCATTATCTGTGAATCAAAAAGGAATCATAAACCTTTTATTACGGCAAATGTATGGTCGACTAAAAATCGGGTCGGACCATACATTTAAACTCAGTAATAAAATTTTATTTTACCGCAAATAGATTGTGTATTCTTACAATTATTTTACAGCGTTCTTAACAGCATCAAGGATGTCCTCTTCACCACCGTCAACATAACCCTGGTGATTCCAGACCACGTTGCCTTCACCGTCAACTACAAATACGTGAGGAATATCATTAACATTCATCTGACGCTTAAATTCTGCAGAGGGATCGAGGAGTACAGTGTAGTCTTCACTCCATCCTTTACCTTCTACAAGGGGCTTAACCTTTTGTTCGTTCTGAGCCTCATCAATACTTACGGCAATTATGCGTACACCCGTCTCATCCTGCCATTCGGGAAGTACTTCGTGAACAGCCTTGAGTTCTCTCAGGCATGGTTTGCACCATGTGGCGAAGAAGGAGATTACGAAAGGCTTACCGTCATTTGAGAGGGTAGCAGTGTCGATATTGTTGCCGTTGATATCTTTCAGGGTTACTGAAGGAAGGGCTGCTGAAGCCGAAAGGGCTGTCAGTGCTACCGCCGAAGCGAGAAAGAATTTCTTAAACATATCTTGTAAGGTTGAATTAGTTTAAAGTTAATTTACATTCATTGGAGAGCAGAAAACGTAAAACGTTTAAATTTACTTCAATAAAAATTGCATATATGGAAAATTACGGGTGAAACACCCTATTTCATCCGCTAAGTTAATAAAAATTTCAAATATATGGTAAGAAAACGGTTAAAAAACATATTTGAAGTGCCCTAATAATGCAATTTTTATCCTACATAAAGATTTTTTTAGATTCATAAGGATAAATCATGTTGTGCAACATATTTTTAATGGCATTTAAGATTTTTAAAACAAAAAGGAAATGATTATATTTGCAGGGTCTAAATAAATTCGATAAACCTTAATATCGAAAAAATAAAAAATATTAGGAGACAACTTAAATCAGATCATGAAAACGAAAAAACTCCTGTTGGGCGATGAGGCATTTGCCTTAGGCGCCATCAATGCCGGATTGTCTGGTGCCTATGCATATCCGGGAACACCTTCAACAGAAATTCTGGAATTTGTTCAAGCCGACCCGGTGGCAAAAGAGCGAAATCTACATTCACATTGGAGCAGTAACGAAAAAACTGCAGTTGAAGAGGCTCTTGGAATGTCATTTTGTGGAAAAAGAGCAATCGTATCAATGAAGCACGTGGGTATGAATGTTGCTGCGGATGCTTTTATTAATTCTGCAATGACCGGAGCCAATGGCGGTTTGATTGTGGTAGCCGCCGATGATCCCTCAATGCATTCCTCGCAGAATGAGCAGGATTCGAGATATTATTCGGACTTTGCGCTGATGCCGACGCTTGAGCCGTCGAATCAGCAAGAGGCATACGATATGGCGGGTGACGGCGTTGAACTTGCTGAGTAGTTCGCGGTTCGTGTATTGTTGCGCCTTGTGACAAGATTGAGTCATAGTCGCGCAGTGGTTGAGGT
>CAMWSV010000098.1 GCA_947177015.1 uncultured Porphyromonadaceae bacterium | reverse complement strand
CCTGAATTCTCAGGTAATACTCTCCTCCGCGACCCATTGCGGCAACAACCAAATCCTCACCTTCCTCCCCGCCTGAAAACACCACTTTCACCCCTACAGGATTCTATACCCCCTATAATATCTTCCACTCTAATATAATCCACTGTAAAACCCTCTATCCTGCATAAAATCAATTCTCACATAAAATTTTTTCTTCCTGATTCTCCGTATGGTAAGCCATTCGGTTTTCAGCCATGCCGAGGGCGCAAGTCCGAAGTCCCGGAATCCGCATTTCACTTTAATTTTAACATTTTTTCGCAATATGCGTCAAAATCAACAACTTCATTACCATTATTTCGCTAAATAATATTATCTTTGCAAGTTGAATCAGTATATTATTTATATGATTAAGAGTCCGACATCCGGTTCCGCCTGTGCGGATTCTTGATTATCAGACTATTACGTCAATCATAATGGTAAATTATTTTCAGACTTCAAAGATATTCCGCCACGCGCTCGCCGCAGTTGCGCCGCTGGCTGTCGTTCTCCTCGGAGCCTGCAATTCCAAAGACGATCCTAAAGAAGGAATTGACTATCAGGCTGCACAGAGTGTGGCAGTCACCAAATTTGCTATCAGCCCCAACGCCCGCGTCATGGAGAATCTCGATTCGGTTTACTTCTCCATCGACCTCGAACATCGCGTTATCTACAATGCTGATTCACTCCCTATGGGCACCCGTATTGATAAACTCGTGCCTGTAATCACATATCCCGCTACCGTTGGGAGCGCCGAAATCACAATGACCGGCGGCACAACCCGCACCGGAACTGTGAATTACATCACCAACCCCTCGGATTCTATCGATTTCACCGGCAACGTAAGCCTTAAACTCACATCTATTGACGGGAGTCTTACCGCTTCTTACCGCCTTAAGGTAAATGTACACAAATGTCAGGGCGATTCCCTTATGTGGGATAAGGAGGCCTTGGCGCCACTCCCCTCTCGCAACGGTTCACCCAAGGTGCAGCGTACTGTTTCCGCAGGTGATAAAGTTTATACTCTCCTGCAGGAAAGCAATGGTGGATATACCCTTTCTTCATGCCTTGACCCCAACGACAATAATTGGCAGAAACAGGCTTTAAACCTCCCCTTTACTCCCAGGGTCCGTTCGCTCAATCCCGTTAACTCTGACCTCTATATCCTCGACACTGACAATATTCTCCATAAATCTGCCGACGGAGGTAACTCCTGGAACTCCTGTAATGTAGAATGGATCAATATAATTGGTGAATTCAACGATACACTGCTCGGCATCTCCACCCTCAACGGAGACCCCGCTTTCGATATCTATCCGCGCCCGCAAGGATTCCAACCCTACGCGCTCCCCGCCGATTTCCCCATCGAAAATTTCTCGAATTTCAACAGTTTCATTACAAAATGGGCGGAATCTGCTATCGGTTTATTCTCCGGCGGCGACCGCAACGGCTTGCTGAATCCCCACACCTGGGCTTACGATGGCGAAAACTGGGCTAAAATCTCCGACCGTCCTCTACCCGCCCTGCAGAATGCCGTGATCATCCCCTACTTCAGTTACCGTAAGACTACCGCCTCCTGGATCCAGACCGAATACAGCGTGTGGCTTTGTCTCGGCGGCGAACTCGCCGATGGCAAAATCAATAACACCGTATATATATCTTACGATAATGGCGTGACATGGCGCCCTGCCGAGGAGCATCTCCAGACACCCTCTTTCGTGCACCCCGGAGTCAGCGCCGACTATGTGATCCGGTCTACTCCGATGCAGTCTGACCTCAACGACAGTTGGAAGAAAGCACCGGCCTCCCGTCGCGCACCGCAGTTGCGTCTCTCCTATGAAATCGACGGTGATAATATAGATTGGGAATGTCCATATATCTACCTCTTCGGAGGTAGCGCCGACGGCACCACCACCAACGATATAATCCGTCGCGCCGTATTGGCACGCCTCACCTTCACACCCCTCTTCTGATTCAGGCATCATGAAACTTCTGCTCAGAATATTGCTCATGCTCATGGCTTTGTCCGCACCACCGCGTGCAGTGGCTCAGGAAGACTTCCGGTTTGACATCGGAGGCGGACTCGGCATGACCGGTTATCTGGGCGATGCCAATACCGCCAATCTATATCAGAACCCTTCATGGGACGCCGAACTCCTGCTCCGTTACATCGCAAATCCGCGCTGGGCGTTCAAGACCAATTTCTACGCCGGCGGACTACGGGGCGACTCTTCACAAATGACCAACGTATTCCCCGACGATCAGACCTATAAATTCTCCACCACTTTCTTCGAACTCGGCGAAATGGCGGAATTTAATTTCTTCAACTACGGCATGGGCGAATATTACCGCAAACTGAAGCGGTTCTCCCCATATATCACCGCCGGACTCTCAGTGACACTCTGGAGCGTCGAGAGTCACACCTACGCCGGATTCACTCTCCCTTTCGGCATAGGCTTCAAGTTCAAACCGAGCCGCAGGCTCAATCTCGGTCTCGAATTCCTGATGAAAAAGGTTTTCACTGACCGCCTCGACGGCGAGAATCTACGCGACCCGTTAGGTATCAAAAGCGCGTTTGCCAAAAACACCGACTGGTATTCGACGCTGACCTTCACGGTGAGTTACGAATTCAGCAAACGCTGCGCCGCCTGCAACTATAAAGATTAAGTATACATCCCGATTCGAAAGAATCACATCATATCAGCATCATGAACAATCTTGATTCTCTATTGGAAAGAATTGACCCGCAACGAATACCTCAGCACGTGGCTATCATCATGGATGGCAACGGACGCTGGGCAAACCTTAAAGGTATGCCCAGAAGCGCCGGACACGCCGAGGGTGTCTCCGCAGTGCATTGCGCCGTGGAGTTCTCATCCGACATGGGCATCAAGTATCTGACTCTTTACGCATTCTCCACCGAAAACTGGAATCGCCCCCAAGAGGAAGTCGACACTCTGATGCATCTCATCGGTTGGGCTATCGAGCGCGAACTCCCCGATCTGCTCCGTAATAACGTGCGCATCCATCTCATCGGCGATATCAAACGTATCCCCGACGAGGCTCGCCAAAGACTCATCAATTCGCGCGAGGCTACCGCTCACTGCACCGGTCTCAATCTTATGATGTGTCTCAGTTATTCTTCTCGATGGGAAATCACCGAGGCGGCACGTCTAATCGCACGCGAGGTCGCCGCCGGAAATCTCAACCCCGAATCCATCTCCGAAGATAACTTCGCATCTCACCTCTCCACCTCCCCCGCTCCCGACCCCGACCTCTTGATACGCACCGGCGGCGAGGAACGTATCTCAAACTTCCTGCTGTGGCAGATCGCATACAGCGAACTTTACTTCACGCCAGTACTTTGGCCTGATTTCGATAAATCCACTTACGCCGAAGCCATCATTGATTTCCAATCGCGCGAACGCCGCTTCGGAATGACAAGCGCCCAGGTCAACGAAAATATCTGATTCCCTCTATGTCTAATTCGATTAAGTTTTCCATATTCTCGGCTATCCTCTTCGCTTGCACATTCGGCTCTTACGCGCAGCAGGCGGAGTTGCCCAATGATACTATCTACAATCCGGAAATTATATATTCCCCGATTCCGCACACCTACGAAATCGGAGGAATCACCGTCAGCGGAGTAAAAAACGTTGACGATTACGTAATTATCGGATATTCCGGACTCAGCGTGGGAGAAAAAATCGAAATCCCGGGCGATGCCATCACTAACGCCGTCAAGCGTTTCTGGCGCCAGGGCCTATATTCCAAAGTGGAGATCTCCGTCACTAAGCGCGTGGGTGATAAGGTTTGGCTCGACATTGCTCTACGCCAGCAACCCAGAATGTCGGAACTCCGATTTGTAGGTACAAAAGGTGGCGAGAAAAAAGATCTCACCGAACGCCTCGGCATGGTCGAGGGGCAACAGATCACACCCAATATCATCGCCCGCGTAAAGCAGATCGTAGAAAAATATTACTCCGCAAAGGGCTTCAAGAATGCATCCGTAAAGATCATGCAGCAGCCCGACCTCTCCAAGGAAAATCAGGAAATAATCACCATCAACGTTGACCGCCACAATAAAGTCAAAGTCCATAAAATCTACGTGGACGGCAATGAAGTCCTATCCGATAATAAGGTGAAACGCGCCATGAAGAAAACCAACGAAAACGGTAATCTTCTCAATCTCTTCAAACAGAAAAAATTCGTAGACGCTGACTTCGAAGACGATAAGCGCCGTATCATAAACAAATATAATGAACTCGGCTATCGCGACGCCCGCCTCGTCAGCGATTCCGTGGTGAAATATGATGATAATAACGTAGATGTCTATCTCAAGGTAGACGAAGGCAAAAAATACTACATCAGCGATATCTCCTGGGTAGGCAACACCGTCTATCCCACCGAGACCCTCAATCAACTCCTCGGCATCTACCCCGGCGACGTCTACAACCAGAAACTCCTCGATAAGCGCACTCGCGAGGATGATGACGCGGTATCCAACCTTTATCTCGACAACGGCTACCTCTTCTTCCAACTCATACCCATCGAAGAGAATGTGAAGGGGGATAGCGTTGCTCTCCAGATGCGCATCCACGAGGGGCAGCAAGCGCGTATCAACCGTATCGTGATCAACGGCAATGACCAACTCTACGAAAAAGTGATCCGCCGCGACCTCCGTATGCGTCCCGGCGATCTCTTCTCAAAATCCGACCTCATGCGCTCGGCGCGTGAAATAGCCGCCTCCGGACACTTCAACCCGGAGACGATGGGTATCAACCCCGAACCCAATGAAAATGACGGCACCGTGGATATCGTATTCGATCTCGAATCCAAAGCCAACGATAAAGCACAACTCTCATTCGGATGGGGACAGACCGGCATCACCGGCCAGGTAGGATTGACCTTCACAAACTTCTCTATCAAGAATCTTTTCAATCCGTCGAGTTACAAAGGCATCATCCCGCGTGGCGATGGACAGACCTTCTCAATCTCCGCCCAGACCAACGCGAAATATTATCAGAGTTACAGCCTGTCGTTCTTCGATCCGTGGCTCGGCGGCAAGCGCCCCAACTCTCTCTCGGTATCTCTTGACTATAGCCGCTACACCGGCATCAACAATGCCTTCTATAACAATGCCTGGGGCAATGCCTACTTGAACTCGCTGTATTATAACGGTTCTTTCGGCACCAACTACGGCAACTACGCTTATGAGAATGCCTACGACCCCAACAAAGTGCTCCAGATGGCAGGCGTGAGCGTCGGCTACGGCACACGCCTGACATGGCCCGACGATTATTTCACCTTCCAGGCCTCGCTCGCATATCGCTGGTACTACCTCAAAAACTGGGAATACCTCTACTATATGACCAACGGCACCTCTAATGCCCTCACCCTTGGCCTGAACCTCACACGCTCAAGCATCGACAACCCGCTCTACACACGTCGCGGTTCGCAATTCTCTATCGATGTCACTCTCACTCCTCCCGTGTCGGTATTCCAGCATAAAAACTGGCGTCAACTCGCCTACGAGGCTAACACCCTCTACTCTCAGCCCGCAAAAGCGCAACTCTACAAATGGATCGAATATTGGAAAGTAAGATTCAAGAGTAAGACTTACACCCCCCTCACCGATCCCGACGGACAATGGACCCTCGTGCTCATGACCCGCGCCGACTTCGGCTTGCTCGGCTCATACAACAGTTACATCAAAACTCCGTTCGAGACATTCTATTTCGGTGGCGACGGAATGTCAGGCTCCAACACCTACGCAACCGAGACCATCTCAATGCGTGGTTATGATAATGGTCAGTTCACCCCCTGGGGCAGTGAGGGCTACGCCTACGGCAAATTCACCTTCGAACTCCACTTCCCCTTCATGCTCCAGCCCTCCACCACCATCTACGCCCTCGCATTCGCCGAAGCCGGCAACTGCTGGACCTCCACCGAGCAATTCGCTCCCTTCGATCTTAAACGCTCTGCCGGCGTGGGGGTCCGTGTCTACCTCCAGATGCTCGGTCTCCTCGGTATTGACTGGGGCTATGGCTTCGATAAAGTATGGGGACGACGCGGCGGAAGCCAACTCCACTTCATCCTCGGCCAGGAATTCTAATGGATATTAACATTTCTTAATCTCCAGAATTTAAACTTTCCCTCCCTGCTATGTTCTAAATTTAGGAACCAAACGAAAATAAGAATATGAAAAAATACCTCTTGTTGGCGGTAATCGCATTAGCAACCGCTCTCGGCGCCTCCGCCCAGAAATTCGCCCTCGTAGATATGGACTATATACTCCGCAATGTCCCCGCATACGAAATGGCAAACGAACAACTCAACCAAGTATCCCAACGCTGGGAAAAAGAAGTCAACAACCTTGCCAAAGAGGCTGAGACTCTCTATAAAAACTATCAGGCGGATATGGTATTCCTCACTGACGACCAGAAGAAAAAACGCGAAGAATCCATCGTAGCCAAAGAAAAAGAGGTTACCGACACCCGCTACAAATACTTCGGCCCCGAAGGCGAACTCTACAAAAAACGTCAATCTCTCATGAAGCCCATTCAGGAAGACGTCTACAACGCCGTCAAAGCCGTAGCCGAAGAGAAAGGCTACCAGGTAATCTTCGACCGCGCCTCATCTCAAAGCATCGTCTATGCCACCCCCCGCATCGACCTCAGCAACGACGTCCTCGCCAAACTCGGCTACTCCAAATAATCCTCCCCTTTCCTCAGCCATAATCCTCCTCCCCTTAAAATTTCCCTTCCTCTCCTCCTCCCCTCCCGCCTCGCTCTTTCTTTTTATAGGGCGCCGGCGGAAGTCGAAGAAAAAAACCTCCTCCTTCCCTCCTCCCTCCATGCTTTTTCTTTTTTATAGGGCTCCGGCGGTAGCCGGAGAAAAAAACACCTCCTCCCCCCAAAAAGAACTTAAACAATTAAAACCTTAATATCAATTATGTTAAAGAAAATCCTTCTCGCTATCGCAGTGATGTTCTCTATGGTAGCATCCGCTCAGACCGTAAAGATCGGTCTCGTAGACACTAACGCCATCCTCGCAGCAATGCCCGAAATGGCTACCGCCCAGCAGAAACTCCAGGAGACTCAGAACAAATACGAAACCCAATACAAAGCACTCGGCGAAGAACTCCAGAAACAATACGACGAACTCGCCAACATGAAAGAGGATGAACTCCCCGCAATCCGCGAAAACAAAACCCGTGCCTTCGCTGATAATCAGCAGAAACTCCAGCAGTTCGAGCAGCAGGTAATGCAGGAGATGCAGAAGATGCAGTCCGACCTCATGGCTCCCATCTTCACCAAGATGAAAGATGCAATTGAATCTGTGGGTCGTGAAGGCTCTTACACACTCGTGCAGGCCATGGATCCCCAATCCATCTTCTATTACAGCGCTCCCGCACAAGACATCACTCCCCTCGTAAAGACCAAACTCGGACTCAAATAATCCAACCTCTCCAACATACCCATACGGCGGGACGTAAACCAATCCAAAGCGTCCCCGCCGTATTCTTTTATCTCCCCTCCCATCGGAAAGCCTTCAGGCTTTCCTCCGTGCTGAGGGCGCAAGCCCGAAGTCCTTTCAGCAAGCCTTCAGGCTTTCCTCCGTGCTGAGGGCGCAAGCCCGAAGTCCTTTCAGCAA
>CAMWSV010000097.1 GCA_947177015.1 uncultured Porphyromonadaceae bacterium | reverse complement strand
ACCGGTATTATGCAGAAGAATAACAGACAGGAGACCTTACATTATTTAACGCTACATTATTTAACGCTACCTTATTTAACGCTACCTTCAAGCAGTTTCTACTTCATCAATATAATGAGGTAACCCTTGCGGATATCGAGAAGGAAGCAGGTGTGACATAAGGCGCGATATTCTATCACGCACAGAATAAATATGGTATAGAAACCCGAAAATCAGGGCAGGAGGTAAGATAGAATATGTACATAAAAAAAAGACTATCGTATGATAGTCTTTTCAGTAGCCGATCCGGGACTCGAACCCGAGTCTCCACCGTGAGAGGGTGGCGTGCTAACCGCTACACTAATCGGCCATTTCGGGAGGAAGAAAATTTATAACATGGAATTATTGGATTGGCTTCCTCCCCTTTTGCGATGCAAAGTTACGAAGATTTTTTGAATCTTGCAAATAATTTTGCAAATTTTTTTACTCAGCGGCTGTTTCTGCTGTTTCTGCTACTTCGGCTTCGAGGGCCTCTTTAGCGGCGGCTTCTTCTGCTGCGAGTTTTTCAGCCTTTTTCTTTGCTACAGATTCGCCTTTGAGACGGTTTTTTTCTGCTTCGGCTTCGAAACGCTTTTTAGCATCTTCAGCAGCGGCTGCTTCTTTCTTTGCTTTAGCAGCGTCGGCTACTTTAGTGCGGTCAGCCTTCCATGCCTCGAAGCGGCGGAGTGCCTCTTCTTCGGTGAAAGCGCCTTTCTTGACACCGCCACGGAGGTGCTTCATAAGCATTACGCCCTCTTTAGAGAGGAGTGAACGAACTGTGTCGGTGGGGATCGCACCCACTTCTACCCAATACAAAGCACGGTCGAAGTCTAAACTTATTGTAGCAGGATTAGTGTTCGGATTATAAGAACCTATCCTTTCAATAAATCTACCATCACGTGGTGCCCTGCTATCGGCGACTACAATGGGATAGTAAGCGTAGCCCTTGCGGCCGTGACGCTGTAATCTGATCTTGGTTGCCATTTAACTTGCCTAAGATTTATATTGTGGTTATTATTCTGTTGCTTTTCATCGCGTGCCCGCTCTTTGGATCGGGCTTTCGGGTGAATTGCTTTGCAAAATTACTCTTTTATTCTCATCCTACCAAATTTTATATGATTTTTTTTTATCCTTTTTACTTTTATCAACTTTTATTTCGAGGAAATGTAGTAAATTCGCGGTAGATTTTCTTCATCATCGGTCGGAATCCGATGATGTTTCACCTATTTGTGGATTTGGATCTGATTCGCAATAATATTTGCGGGTATGTTTATTTGAAAATTTACTTCTAAATATATATATGAGTGATAATTCGTTGTTGGCTCGTCTCGACGGGCTTGAAAGCAGATTTGAGGAGGCTTCTACCCTCATTACCGACCCGGCGGTGATTGCCGATCAGAAGCGATATGTGCGTATCACCAAGGAGTATCGCGAATTGGAGCGCATCCTTGATGCCGCGTCGCGCTATCGGAATGCTCTTGCCGCTATCGAGGAGTCGAAGCAGATTATAGCCGAGGATTCCGATGAGGAGATGCGCCTGATGGCGCGTGAGGAGTTGGAGACTGCCCAGAAGTCACTCCCTGAGATGGAGGAGGAGATCAAATTGCTGCTTATTCCAGCCGATCCGGATGATGCCAAGAATGCAATAGTGGAGATACGCGGTGGCACGGGCGGTGATGAGGCGGCTCTCTTTGCGGGAGATCTTTTCAGAATGTATCAGAAATTTGCGGAGTCGAGGGGTTGGCAGTTGGCTGTGTCGTCGTTCTCGGAGGGTGCATCGGGTGGATATAAGGAGATTATTTTTTCACTCACGGGCGAAGGGGTCTACGGGGTGATGAAGTATGAGTCGGGGGTGCATCGTGTGCAGCGTGTGCCTGCCACAGAGACTCAGGGGCGTGTGCATACTTCTGCCGCCACTGTGGCTGTGCTTCCCGAGGCAGAGGAATTCGACGTGGATATTCATGAAGGGGAGATCCGTTGGGATACTTTCCGTTCGGGAGGAGCCGGGGGACAGAATGTGAATAAGGTGGAATCGGGTGTGAGACTGCGTTACAATTGGAAGAATCCGAATACGGGTGTTGTGGAGGAGATCCTGATTGAGTGTACGGAAACCCGCGATCAGCCCAAGAATAAGGAGCGTGCGCTTTCGCGATTACGCACGTTTATTTATGACCGCGAGCATCAGAAGTATCTCGATGATATCGCTTCGAGGCGCAAGACGATGGTGAGCACCGGCGACCGCTCCGCAAAAATACGCACATACAATTATCCGCAGGGTCGTATCACTGATCATCGTATCAATTATACGGTGTATAATCTTTCGGCTTTTATGGATGGCGATATTCAGGAATGTATCGACAAACTGATTGTGGCAGAAAATACCGAAAAACTCAAAGCCTCGGAACTTTAATCATCTTAAATCATATCAGCCTCTGATTCCGACCTATCTGTGGTCAGGAATCAGAGGCTGATATGTGATGAATTACCACTCCGGGGTAATGCTACGTTAAACAGATGTCTGAATGGAATTCACTTTACCCGGATTTCGTAATCGATGCTTTTTAACCGGAGGGCTCAATATATGATGGTAGTTGGAGGGGGCTTATTTCAGCAGGTGCTGAATGGGTTTGAGGTTGAGCCAGGGGTTTGAGATGTCGGTAAGGACGAGTTTGTTCCGGAAACCATCGTATTGAGCCTGGTCAAGGAGAGTCTTGGCGCGTTCGAGATTGCCGGTCTGCGCGAAGTAGACGGCTCCCCAATAGAGATCGGCAGGGGATACTTTGCCTGCGAGTGCGTCGTTAACGGTGGCGTCGGCATCGAGTTTCTTACCCGCTTTGCTCTGAGCGATACCTTTGATTGTGATGTCGGGGAAAGCGGTGGGTTGCTCGAGGATGATGCGATTGAAATCGGCTGAAGCACCTTTGCCATTCTTCTTCAGATCCTGATGGACGTAGGCTCTGATGAGCAGCGCCTCCATATTGTCGGGAGCCTGCATAATCAGATTATTGAGAGCGGAGAGGGCGTTATCGGCATCTCCTGCTCCGACGTAAGCCTTTGCTGAGGCGAGAAGCGCCTGCGCATTGGTGGAATCGATACGCACTGCCTCTGAAGCGTCAGCCACAGCGCCACGTGTATTGCCCATGGCGAGTTCGATTTCAGACTTGAGCAGATAATTGTCGGCATCCGGCTGCAATGAGATAGCCTGATTGGCTGCCTCAAGGGCATCCGGCAGGATGTTCTGAGCCATGCGAGCCTTAGCGAGCGAATTATAAACGCCTGAAATCTTTGAATCCGGCAATTCGAGCAATCGGGTGAAGGCAACTTCCGAATCGGCATAATTACCCGATTCCAGGGCGATATTTCCCTTCAGGAAGAGCATCATCTGCTTATTTTCGGACTTTTCGGCGGCATAATCAAGGGCTGCCGCCACAGCATTATAATTAGTCGTAGCGAGGTCGATGAGGGATTGCATCGAATTTGAGGTGCGGTCGCCCATGGTCATTGCCACGATGTAATTGGCTGCCGCATTTTCGGGTTGGTTCATTTCGATGAATAGGTCGCCGATACGGTTGTAGGTGGCAGGATTGGTGGGGTCGGCGGCTTCAACCTCCTTCATAAGGGTGTTGGCTTCCGAAATATTGCCCTGGCGGATACATGCTTTCGCCATACCGTAATAGGCATCCTGGCTTCTCGACTTAAGCGACTGCAATGAAGAGAATGAGCGGTAAGCCTCATCCGGACGATCGAGGTTGAGCAGGATTAGACCTTTGCGGTAGATGTTGCCGTAATCCTGCGGAGCCAATTCAAGCGCATCCTGCACTGCCTTGAGGGCGAGATCGTAATTCTTCATTGAGGCAGCCACTGAAGAAATAAGGGTCAGTTCGCGCTGACGCATATCGGTATTTTTCTCCGGGGTATATTGCAGGGCGAGCGTAAGGTCATCGAGAGCCTGTTCGTTAAGTCCGAGTTGATAATACTGGGCTCCGCGATCGAAGTATGTTTCGAAATCCTTGGGATTCTCTTTCAGATACTCTGTATAGCCGTCGAGCACAGCCCGGGTGATGGGGTCGATCTTTTGGGCTGAGCCGGTGAGGGCTGTTGCCACAAACATTGCGCAAAGCAGACGTGAAAATTTCATATTTACAATAGATTATATCCGTACTTGCCGGAATGATTAATTAGCAGATATAATTAAGTGGAGATACGCCACTACAAATACGCGCATATCGCCGGGGCCGAATCGGGAATGACTCTATCCTGTTAAATAACGTATGCGACGCTGATAAAGTTTATCTCGCCCGGCGATTATTATCCGAGGGCGAATCTGATAGCCGACAGGCGATTGAGAAGATCCTCCACCTGATCGAGCGGGAGCATATTGGCACCGTCGCTTTTTGCCACTTCGGGATTGCGGTGTGTCTCCATAAATATACCGTCGGCTCCGGAGGCGATGGCGGCTTTGGCGATTGTGGAGATCATCTCCGGCATACCGCCGGTGACACCCCCCGAAGTGTTGGGCTGCTGCAGCGAGTGAGTGATGTCGGCAATCACAGGGCATCCACATTCACGCTTCATGATGGGGAAACTGCGCATATCTACGATAAGGTCGCGGTAGCCAAACATTGTGCCGCGGTCTGTGACCGTGACGTTCGGATTATTGGATTCGCGTACTTTCTCTACGGCAAACTTCATCGACTCAGGGGCGAGAAACTGTCCCTTCTTGATATTAACGGGCAACCCGGTGGCTGCGGCGGCTACAAGGATGTCTGTCTGGCGGCAGAGGAATGCCGGAATCTGGAGTATATCCACATATTCGGCAGCCATGGAGGCTTCATCGGCGGCGTGAATATCCGTCACGGTGGGGATACCCAATTCGCGGCGCACCTTGTCAAGAATCTTGAGCGCCTTCTCATCCCCTATTCCGGTGAAGGAATCCAGCCGCGAACGGTTGGCTTTACGGTAACTCCCTTTGAATACAAGGGGGACATTCAGCGGAGTGGTGATCTTGAGCAGATTTTCAGCAATATCGAGTGCCATTTCTTCCCCCTCGATAACGCAAGGACCGGCGAGAAGGAAGAAATTACCGGTAGCGGAAGAATTCAGATAATTGGGTATGTCAGTCATTTTCTTGATATCTATTACTTAGTCTGACGTGAGTCAGCAATCATGTTTAATATATGTATTGTATCGAGAGCCGATATGGCGGCTGTCTCGGTGCGAAGTCGTGAGTTGCCGAAAGTAACCGGACGGAAACCGCACTCTACCGCCTTGTTTACCTCTTCGGGCGAGAAGTCACCTTCCGGACCGATCATAATCACCACGTCTGATCCGGCGTGGTATTCATCCGCCAGTCGGAGCAGGGGATAATTCTTATCGCAATATCCCATGAAGCATTGCAGTGAAGGATTCTCGCCGAGTCGCTGGTGGGTTGACTTTATGAAATCTCCGTATCGGGAGAGGGGAGCCACTTCCGGAAGAGTAGTCTTAAGGCTCTGCTTCATGGCTGAGACCGCTATATTGACCAGACGTTCGGGCTTTACAACCTTTCTCTCTGAATGTTCGCAAAGCAGCGGCACTATACGATTGACACCGATTTCGACACTTTTCTCCATCATCCATTCCATTCGGTCCATATTTTTGGTAGGAGCCACTGCGAGGGTGATATCCACTCCCCAATGAGGCGGGATGGTTTCAGCATCAATAATTTCCACCTGAGTGCATCTCGGGTCGGGATCGAGGATACGGCACCGGTAGCGTCTGCCCGAACCGTCGATAACGCTGATCTCATCGCCGGCACGATGCCGGAGCACTTTGCTGCAGTGGCGGGAATCTTCGGGGGTGAGGGTGCCTGTGGTGAGGATGTCGGGTGAGAAAAATTGTATCATGGAGGATGTTGATGAAAATCAGGGATTGAGGAGGCAAAATCCAGGGTATACTTACGGTATCAGCGTATGCCGATACCGTAATATTTAACAGTGAGTAAATTCAGAAATGATGAGAATAGCGGTGATTGAAGAGTTTTAATCCTCCACGAAACCATCGCCGCCACCTGTAAGATTTTCACTTTCCGCTATGGATACGGAAGATGATTTCGAGGGGGAGCGGAAGATGAAGATGAAGAGCAACGCCACTATCAGGGCATAAGCCGAGAAGATAAGCCATGTCGTGGTCCAGTCGCCGATCATATATTCACCTTCGTAGTGGCAGAAATGATTGACGATGGCTCCGGCAGCGAGCATACCGCCAGTGGCGCCGATGCCGTTGGTCATCAACATGAACAGACCCTGCGCCGATGCCTGAATACCCGGGTCGGTCTCCTGCTCCACATACAGGGCGCCGCTCACATTGAAGAAGTCGAAGGCTACGCCGTAGATGATCATGGAGGCGATGAGAAGTATCACGGAGGGCATTGTAGGGCCGCCGATTCCGAAGAAACCGAAGCGTAGCACCCATGCGAACATTGCCATAAGCATCACATTCTTGATGCCGAAGCGTCGCAGGCAGAAGGGGATGAGGAGGATGCAGCACGCTTCCGAGATCTGACTCAGAGAGGTGAGGAGCGTAGCATTGTTGGCAGCGAAAGATTCAGCAAATTCCGGGAGAGCCTTAAAGGAGGTGATGAAGGGGGTGGCGTAGCCGTTGGTGATCTGAAGCGACACGCCGAGCAGCATCGAGAATATGAAGAAGATTGCCATGCGCGGGGTCTTGAAGAGTTTGAAAGCATCGAGCCCGAACATCTCTGCCACCGACTTCTTTTGCGAGCCGGAAGTCTTGGAAAGAGGACATGCCGGCAGACATACGAATGAGAATACTGCGAGACACACGCCGAGTATAGCGCAGAGTGCAAGTTGGTTTACGGTATATTGGAATCGGGGGTCAAATGCTGAGTTCTCGCCGAGCGGATTCGAAAGCATATAGCCCCATTCGCCATCGTAGATATAGAAACCGTTGACAAACCACATGGCGGCGATGAAACCTACGGTGCCGAGTACTCGGATAGGGGGGAAGTCAGTGATGGTATCCATGCCGTTGCGCTTCAGGATTGAGAAAGCCACTGTATTTGCGAGGGCGATCGTAGGCATGAAGAATGCTACGGAGAGAGTGTAGAGAGAGAATATGGTGGCGAATTCGATGGCTCCGGGATGGGAGGCTCCATAATACCAGGCGCTCCCCATGAAGATGGCTGCCAGAAGATGGCATATTCCTAACAGTTTCTGGGGTTGGATAAACTTATCGGCGATGATACCGATGATGGCGGGCATAAAGATTGACACCACGCCCTGGATAGCGTAGAAGAGCGAGATCCGGCTGCCGAGGCCGTTAGAGCCGAGGTAATTGCCGATACATGTGAGATACGAGCCCCAGATTGCGAACTCAAGGAAGTTCATTATCGCGAGACGCGATTTGATGGAATTAGCCATTTCAATAAGGTATTAGGTCAGAGTTGAAAAATGGACAGTGCCGATACAAGATTTTCATGTTGACACTTACTTGAAAGTTGATTAATGCAAAATTACAAAAAACTCTGACAAATCGACAAATAAACGAAAGAAAAATGAGATTCCATTGAAAAAGTACCGATTATATAAAATTGATTTAGGGAAACCTGCAAGCAGGTTATGCCGGGAACGGATTCCGACGGGGAAAATTCGGGTCAAGTGCAAAAGTCCGTTACAAAAATAAGGAAAAATTCTTAAATTTGC
>CAMWSV010000096.1 GCA_947177015.1 uncultured Porphyromonadaceae bacterium | reverse complement strand
CTAATCAGTGTTTGGATCACCGGGAGGGGATGCTAATATTGTATCGGAGGGGGTAGCGGCATCGGAGGGAAGGGTGAGGGATTTGCGGCGCTTTTTGTTGATGCCGAAGATGTGGTTGAAGTCTCGACGCCATACGATACCGACACCTTGAGTGGTGAGGGCGGATTTGAGGTAGTAGTTCTGGTCGTTGAAATGGTTGTAGGCTTTCAGGCGCCAGTTGCCCTGACGATTGAGTAGATATTCGATGTCGAAGTCTCCGATGAAGGTAGTGCTGCTCGTAGATGGGTCGCGATAACCGAAGTTGCCGTTGATGAGCAATCGATTGTTGAAGAGCCGCGATGAGAGTGCCACGTCTACTTCCAAGTCTGAGAAGTCACCTTTATCGGATTTAAAAGAGGGAAGAACACTGACCTTATCTGTGAGTTGCCCCATTATATTCTGCAACTGAGATGAGATAGTGCTCGATGCCACGGATGCCCATTCTCCGCCTGAAGTGCCACCCATATACTCAGGTGTATAAAAACGGTTGAGACCGAGAAGATAAATCATCTGGAGATTCATCATATCCTCCGATGAAATCACGCTCCTCACCTTCTGTTCCACCTCATTATTTAGTGTGGGCAACTCGATATCAAACGAAATATCCGGCTGATTCATTACTCCGTTGACGAGCAGCATGGCATCCACGGGCACGTTGGTACGGTTGAGGTCGCGGTCAAGCGCGAAACTCTGGTCGAGGTCGGCAAGATTGGCATTGACTCGATATGCGGCACGAATGTCGAGAAGACCTGCCATCGGATCACCGTTGAAAGATATCGAACTGCCATTCTTAATGATGAAATCCTTAAGGATGAGATCCTGCAATGAGAAATTGTAGACGCCTTCATCGAGAACGTATTTACCAAACATTTTAAGATCGTCCGTATCAGACTGATAAGTCATATTCATAGCACCCGAACCGTGAGCCACGATCTTATCCCCCGCCACCGGATCCATCACGATGGTGAGCGTTGTGGAGGGAGTGATAGTGGCGCGGATATCCATTCCGAACACTGACTCCGGACCCTGCTGAGAATCGTGAATCTCTTTGCGGAATGATTTAAGGATCTCATCCTCCTCTGATAGTTGCACCTGCATTGAAGCGAGCCTCTCCTCCTTCTTCTTGTCGGTGAACTTAAGGAAGGTATATTCGGCAGCATCTTCACGGTCGCTGAGCACGAAGGTGAAGTTTGAGTTTGCCTGCGTTGTCATATCGGCAGTGATGCCTACATAATTATCAATGCCGAGAATTCTGCCGCTTCCGCTACCGAAAATTCTGCCGTACCATACGGGATTAATGGCAGGATTAGTGTCATATACGAGAAGGCTGTGCGCATTATTGACACGGAAATCAAACTGAGGATCGTGGAAATAGCGATGGGTAAGTTCTCCTTCGAGCAAAGCAGTATTGCCATACTTATCTCTAAGAGTGAAGGAGGGTATGATTATCTTGCCCGGATCAATATATACAGAGTCACGTCCGGAGTAAGCCACATTGGTATATGCTACACCCAGCGTGATGGTATCGGCAAAGAGACGGCCCTGCATATCGATATCGGAGAATGTGCCGTATAACTTTGCATTCCCCGAAGCCCTCCCCTCCACCTTGGAGGCGAAAGCCTGCATGAAGGGTTGGAGAAAACCGATATTGACCTTATCGGCATTGATATCAAAAGATAGAGAATCGCGTCCTATCCATATACCGCCATCCACTATAGCCACACGCCTTCCCTCCTCAGCCACATCGGCATAAATCCCGACGCGCTTGCGTGGCAGATCAAAATCGCCACGCAATTGTGCATCTCCGAGCACTCCATCATTGTAACTGAGGTTTTTCACAAACAGACCGCGGGTTTCGGCTACGGGGTGGGGAGAGAAGAGCGACGAGCCCACAGCCTCGCCGGTGGCTAATCCGCCGAAGTGAACATAATTGATATTCAGTGTGTCGAAGATATAGTTGAGGTCTATCTCGTTGAGTTGGGCTATGATAGCATCCTCAGGATCGGCAGATGCTCTACCGTTGACAGCCACAAACTGCCCATCGTGACTAATACCGAATCCATCTATTTCGGCAATATTGCCGGTGGAGGTGATGAAATATTTGAGTCGGGAATCAGCCACGTTCCAAGCCGCATTATTCAGATAAAGGGTGCTTGGCATTATATGGAGTGAATACATTTTGCCGAGTGGCGCGATAGAATTGGAGATGTCGGCTTCAAGATCAAGATGACCATAGAAACCTGTAGTTCTCCCGGGATTGAAGTCGAATCCGGCGAAGAGATCGCCGGCAAGTGACTTGATATCTGCCACCAACTCCAGATCACCCTTCTTGGTGGGATAAATAACATTGAGATCGATATCGGCATTGCCGTGATTCACTAAGCCTGAGAAACTGAGGTTGCGGATTAGTTTATCGCGTCCCTGCCGGATATAGGGTGCACTCAGTCTGACGCCTAACTTCTCCTGGGTCCCATCGAGCATACCAGAAATGGAAGCGTCATAAAGGAGTGTCACCGGAAGATTGAAAAATTCGCTCCAGTTGCCACCCTTCGGGATTATGAAATCGAATGTCAGATCTTCATCCCGAGTCGAATTAGGATCATATCTCCTCGGACTCTTGATGAATTCGGGCAAAGTTTCGGCGAGTATTCCCTTCACAATCCCGGTGACTCTCGTGGGGATGAACTTTCCGCGGATGCTCCCTTCGATCCAGTCGGAAACAAGGTCGTACTTACGGTAGCCGTCAGTATCCGTGGAAGCCATTAAGTCGAACGAATCAAGAGTTAGATGCCTATCGGTGATGCAATCGTGAAAATTTATGTTTTGCAGGCTCAATTGACCTGTAAGATTGTCGGGATTATTACCCCGTAGAGAGGCGTTGAGTGCACCTGAAAATTCAAAATCAAATTTATGGCGCAGAGGATTGATGACACCCGGACGCAGCCGGTGGATGTCGCCATCAAGATCAAGCGTTGACGCTCCGCCTGCCAGATGTGCCTCTCCACCTAATGCAAGATTAAAATTCTCATCGCCGCAACTTATATCAAGACGTGCATCACGTCTATCTTTTCTCAGAGATAGTTCAGTGTCGCGAACGCCGTAACCGTCAATATATATTTCCGGCAGATTCACTTCTACATCCGCTTGCACAATCAGATCGAGCAATCGATCGGGAGAAATCTTCCCGGCTTTCCTGATTTCGGAAAAGGTAGTTGAGGTAGTCACGTCTGCCTTCAAATTAACTGATACTTTCTCTACGGGCTGCGCGTCAAAGAGTTTCTTGATGTTAAGTTCATCGGAAGTGAGGAGCAAATCTACTTTTTCGCCATGACTGACACCTCCCCACTTACCCTCCACGAGTAGTGTGCCGATGCCGGAAGTGAAATCCAGATTAAGGTCTGCCAACCTGGAATCGAGATCCAGGTGAGCCTGCGATGTGAGATGTATCTGATTCAGCGAAGATACGATACGCATCACATTATCTGACACCGCCGATGAAGGGTTATGAGGATGCATCATCCTCAACATGTTCAGCACGCAGGCGTTGAACTCCGGAGTGGAACTGACATCAAAGTTATTGAATCCTATACGGCTGATTTGCATCTTGGTGGCCGCATCCGAAGAATTATCAATGCCGGAAGGAGATAATTCCACGGAAGCATCCTTCAGACTCAATCTGAAATTATTATCCGCTCTACCCGGGGAGCGACCCTGTACGTGTCCTACCGTGTTTATCTGCAGATCGGACACGACAAATAGATTCGCTCCGATAACGGCACGAAGGCGCATACTCATATCGGCATCGAGTCCGCGCAGTGGCATCCAGAGGAAAGCAAGGTCGGAGGGACGGAGCACCGGCACATCGAGCGCCACAGGAATGGAGTGCGAGGCGAGATACTCACCGAAACCGCCTGGAGGATTCAGAGGGATGGAAATATCGGAGGGTTGCAGGAGAGTGTTAGGCAACTGAATATCTATCCCGGAAAGGTGAAGCATAGTACTGTCAACTTTCACCTTTCCACTGAGATTTTTTACCTTGGTGATACCTTCGAGCACAAAAGTGAGCCTGCGTAGATCTATCTGAATGTCATCATTCTTTAAAGTGGGGAGCACCACGTCCGCATTAAGGGAGTCGAGGTTTACTATGCGATAGTCCGGAAATTTATCGGCACCGGCAGGAATCCAACTGCGGGTGAGAGAAGCGCAACATTGGCGAATAACTATATTGCGTATCTCCAGATCGAAGGGAGTGGGAGGTTTATTCTTATCCTTCGGTTTGAAGGCATCGATAAGGAACTGTATATTGAGAGGTCCCCGATCGGCAGACTGGTGCAACCGGGCATCGAGTCCTAAAAGTTCGACGTAACTGATTACTATCTTCTGATCGGTGATAAGTCGCCACAGACTGATGCCGGCGCCGAGGCGCTTTATCCTCACGCACTCCGCTCCGCCGGAGGGCTCGTAGAGCACTGCATCCTCCACCACTACTTCATTGAAGGGGTAGATAGAGAGATTGCCTATTTTCAGATGGGAAGTAAAGAGTTTGGACAACTCGCGTTCGGCAATACCCTTAACGTTATTCTGAACGGAGGGGATACTCAGAAGCACATAGAGGAGCACATACAGGAATGTGACGACCGCGATGGAAGTAAACAGAATACTTCTCACCACCTTATATGCCCATTTCCACTTCTCTTTTGCGCTCATTCTAAGCCGGTAATATTAGATTTTGGTAGATTAAGACTTTAATTAAAGCATCTTAAACCGTGAAACGGAGTAAAATTAAAGTACAAAATTAACTAAAAGTAACGAAAAAATCGGTCTGAGAGGAGAGAATTTCAAATGAATTTGGTAAATTTGTAGTCTTATTGAGTCTCCGAGCCGACGAAACATGCCGGCAGAGCGAGTAAGTTTTTAAAATTAGTCTATTAAAAATCAAGAATTGTAGTTTACTCATCAACATCCTTGAATACGACTGATATTTTCCAAACTTATCTAAAAAAGATCCATCCATGTCAATTATATTAGGAATAGAATCATCATGCGACGACACCTCGGCGGCAGTAATTGCCGACGGAGTGTTAAAATCCAATGTGATAGCGAGTCAGAAGGTACATGAGATGTATGGTGGCGTAGTGCCGGAACTTGCATCGCGCGCCCACCAGCAGAATATATTGCCGGTGGTGAGCGAAGCGATGCGCCAGGCAGGAATCTCCAAAGATCAACTTACGGCAATAGCGTATACCCGAGGTCCGGGTCTGTTGGGTTCGCTTCTGGTAGGCACGAGTTTTGCAAAGGGTCTTGCCATCGGTCTTAACATCCCGTTGATTGATGTGAATCATCTTGCTGCCCATGCTCTGTCGCACTTCGTAAAGGAGACTCCGGATGATGAAGTGCCGGAATTTCCTTATATGTGTTTGCTCATCTCGGGAGGCAACTCGCAGATTATCCTGGTGAAGAGTGCCACGGAGATGGAAATCGTAGGCAAGACTATCGACGATGCCGCCGGCGAAGCGTTCGACAAGTGTGCCAAGGTGATGGGGCTCCCCTATCCGGGAGGTCCGCATATCGACCGCCTTGCAGCCGAGGGTAATCCCGACGCTTTCCATTTCGCACGCCCGAATATTCCGGGACTCGACTACTCCTTCTCCGGACTTAAGACCTCCTTCTTATATACACTTCGTAACGGCTTGGCTGAAAATCCCGACTTTATCGAAGAGAATAAGGCAGACCTGGCAGCCTCACTCCAAAAGGCAATCATCGACATTCTGCTCAAGAAACTGGAGAAAGCGGTTAAGATTTACCATCCGCGCCAAATCGCAATCGGAGGAGGAGTTTCAGCCAACTCCGGAGTGCGGAACGCCATTGCGCAGTTCTGCAAAAAGAGGCATATCCAGGCGTGGATCCCCAAACGGAGTTTCACCACCGATAACGCAGCAATGGTGGCGATAGCCGGTACTATGCGCTTTGATGAGAATTATAAGAGCGATTTAGGATTGCCCCCCTATTCAAAAACCACTATTTAAAAGCCAGACATATCATGACACATACCGAAATACGCCATGCCGTGATCTACGGATATACCCACGAAGAATTGCTGAGAGTACTGCGCCACTTTGAGGAGCAACTTCCGGAATATATAAAGATGACTATTGATAACACCAACTTAGTGACGTGTGTGACACTGACCGGCGTACACTCCGGAGTGGAACTCCTGCGCTTCAAGATGAACAAGTATCATCAGAATCTGAATGATATATTCACCGAAGATGTGGTCTCGATGGATCGTCACACCCCGGCTCAGGTGCTCGGGCAGATGCTTAAGGAGCGCGAACTGAGTGTATCATTTGCCGAGAGTTGTACGGGGGGTAATCTTGCCCACCGAATCACGCTTAATGCGGGGTCGTCGGCATATTTTCTCGGTTCGGTGGTGTCGTATTCCAATGATGTGAAGGCAAATGTATTGGGTGTCGACCGCCGTGCGATTGCGCAGCATGGGGCAGTAAGCCGGCAAGTTGTGGAGCAGATGGCTGAGGGGGTTGCGCGGATTATGCGCACTGACTGCTCGGTGGCGACCTCCGGGATAGCCGGGCCTGACGGCGGCACGAAAAATAAACCGGTGGGGACGGTATGGCTGGCGGCAAAATACCGCGACAAAGTGGTGACGGAATGTCAGCACTTCGACGGCGACCGCAACAGTGTGATTGAGCAAGCCACCAACCATGGACTGGTGATGCTCATCCATCTTCTGCGCAGTTGCTATACAGAAAGCGAAGACTACAACGACGAATGACAATCAGGTCAGAACCGACGCTAAATTCTTTAAAATCTTGGGAGATAAAAGCAAGAAAAAGGGCGAAAAAGTTGCGTAATTCGCGGAAAGTTTGTAACTTTGCATCGGATTTTGTGGCACATCCTTTAAAGTCGCTAAAAATGATGCAGTTAGCGGCGATATGAGAACTGAGATGGCGGCCACGATCTAAATAAAAAAGTTTTTTAAACCAGATTTAAGAACAACAGCCATGTCAAAAGTTTGTCAGATCACCGGCAAGAAGACACAGGTGGGCAACAATGTTTCTCACTCCAAGCGTCGCACAAAGCGCAAATTTGAGGTGAATCTTCACAAGAAAAAATTCTATTGGGTAGAGCAGGATATGTGGATTGAACTCGTAGTTTCGGCTCATGCTCTTCGTATTATCAACAAGATCGGTCTGAACGCAGCCCTGAAGAAGGCAGAAGCAGAAGGCAATCTGGATTTCCGTAAAATCAATATCCTTTCACTCTAAGCAAAAGCAACAGTTATGGCAAAGAAAGCAAAAGGCAATCGAGTGCAAGTGATTCTCGAATGCACCGAACATAAAGCAAGCGGTATGCCCGGTATGTCTCGCTACATCACCACTAAAAACCGCAAGAATACCCCGGGACGTCTGGAGTTGAAGAAATACAACCCGATCCTGAAAAAAATGACCATTCACAAAGAAATCAAATAAGCATCTGAACTATGGCAAAGAAAACCGTCGCGTCTCTTCAGAAAGGTGAAGGTCGCACCTATAGCAAAGTCATCAAAATGGAGAAGTCTCCCAAGACAGGCGCTTATGTCTTCAAAGAGGAAATGGTGCCCAATGACGCTGTGCAGGCAGCCCTCAAGTAATTCTTGAAAATCTTATCCATTTTTCGATAAAAAAACAGGTATGGAACTCACCGTTCCATACCTGTTTTTTTATTTCGCAGGTTGATGATGAATATTATCAGGAAGACAAAATGATTATA
>CAMWSV010000095.1 GCA_947177015.1 uncultured Porphyromonadaceae bacterium | reverse complement strand
CTACTCGCCCCCACAATGGGGTATTCATCATCAACGGCTACGCAGGCTCGGGCAAAACCTCGGTGGTGGGAGCCCTCATCAAGGCTATGACGGAAGCAAATCTCAAGTCGGTGATGCTCGCACCCACAGGCAGAGCCGCAAAGGTGGCTGCCGATATGGCGCTCGGCAAGGCATCCACTATCCATAAGCGCATCTTCCGCCCGGATTCAGACTCCCCCGACGCCCGATATTTCCTCGCCCCCAACCCGGACCGCAACACCCTCTTCATCGTGGATGAGGCTTCGCTCGTCACTGACGGCTACCATCATTCTTCCCTCCTGCAGCAGTTGCTGCGCTACGTCTTCTCCAACGAGGGCAACCTGCTTCTCCTCGTAGGTGATACCGCCCAGTTGCCGCCGGTAGGCATGGCGGAGTCCCCGGCCATGAATCCTGAAAGATTCGTCCAACTCGGATATCGCCCCGTTACTTTCACCCTCGACATTACCTTGCGTCAGTCGGGGGAGTCGGGAATCCTCTACAATGCCACCATCATGCGCCGCGCCATGTCGATTGCCGACGAAGGTCACACCCCCACGCTCGACGTCAAGGGGTATCCGGATATCGAGGTGATTTCAAGCAGCGACCTTGCCGACAGGCTCTCGGATTCGTGGGCGGAGGTGGGTGTCGACAATACCATCATCATCACCCGCTCCAACGCTCGCGCCAACCGTTATAATCTCGCCATAAGAAACATGGTGATGTATGCCGAAGAACCTCTTCAGCAGGGCGATCGACTCGTGATTTCCAAAAACGACTATTTCTGGAGCAAGGTAAATAAACTCAAGGTATTTATAGCCAACGGAGATATGGCTGAGGTGAAATGGGTAGGCCGCACCGAAAAGATGTATGGGCGCTACTTTGTCGATACGGAGTTGTACTTCCCGTCGTCCGACGTGCAGATCGGTGCCAAGATTATGCTCCGTTCGCTCAATGCCGAGGGACCGTCGATTCCGCAGGCAGAGATGGAACGCTTCTACAATATCGTCATGACCATGCAGGAAGGTGAACTCTCAGAGAAGATACGCGACACTCTCAACGACCCCTACTACAATGCCCTTCAGGCAAAATACGGCTATTGCGTCACCTGCCACAAGGCGCAGGGCGGCCAGTGGCCCCACGTCTACATCGACATGAGCGGCATCGACCCGCAGGCACTCGATGAAACCTTCTACCGATGGGCATACACCGCCTTCACCCGCGCCACCGGCAAACTCTACCTCATCAACCCCACCCTCCCGGTAGTAAATTAATGCAAGGCGTTTTGCGCGTTTATTACTCGCTTTTTGCCGATATTCTAATCTTTTTTATTAATTTTGCACCGGAATCAGACTTAATCACTGATTATTATTCAAATTTACAGACATCCATGCCTCGCCCCGAGCGATAATTGAGATGCTGATTCACCAATAAGTTTCAATCTATATGAAGGCTTACGTTTTCCCGGGCCAAGGCGCCCAGTTTGTCGGAATGGGGAAAGACCTCTACGACAATGATCCTCAAGCACGTGAATTGTTTGAAAAAGCCAACGAAATCCTCGGGTTCCGTATCACTGACCTCATGTTTGAGGGCACTGAGGACGACCTTAAGCAGACAAAAGTAACCCAACCCGCAATTTTCTTACATAGCGTAATTCTCGCCAAGTCTCTTGGCGATGAATTCAAACCCGATATGGTGGCAGGCCACAGCCTCGGTGAGTTCTCTGCTCTCGTGGCAGCCGGCGCCCTCTCTTTCGAAGAGGGTCTGAAACTCGTCAGCGCCCGCGCTCAAGCCATGCAGAAGGCTTGCGAACTCCGCCCCTCCACAATGGCTGCAGTGCTCGCACTCCCCGATGATAAGGTAGAGGCTCTCTGCGCTGAGGTAGACGACGTAGTCGCTCCCGCCAACTTCAACTGTCCCGGCCAAGTTGTAATCTCCGGCACTATCGAAGGTATCGATGCCGCTTGCGAGAAGATGCTCGCCAATGGCGCGAAGCGCGCACTCAAACTCAAGGTGGGCGGCGCTTTCCACTCACCCCTCATGGCTCCCGCTCAGGAAGAACTCGCCGAAGCAATTCAGGCAGCCGACTTCCACACTCCCGTATGCCCCGTCTATCAGAACGTTGACGGCAAACCCCACACCGATCCCGAGGAAATCAAATCCAACCTTATCAAGCAACTCACCGCTCCCGTACGTTGGACTCAGGATGTGGAAGCAATGGTGGCAGACGGTGCCGATGAATTCATCGAACTCGGTCCCGGCAATGTGCTCCAGGGACTCGTGAAGAAAATCGCACGTGGCGTAGCCACTTCCGGCAGACAATAATATCCGGATTATATTCCGTCATTTTTCATGACATGTATGGTTTAGCGGGAACTCGCGTCCCGCTAAACTTTATAATTTATTCCGTTCTCCTCACTTTGAAACACATATCCCGATTACATATACCTCTTAAAAAAGATTATACAATAAGATAATATAGACTGATATGAACATAGCAATTGTAGGAGCCTCCGGCGCCGTAGGGCAGGAATTCCTCCGTGTCCTCGACGAGCAGAACTTTCCCATCACATCTCTGCGTCTATTCGGCTCGCCCAGATCAGCCGGTTCCGTGATCCGTTTCAAGGATAAAGACTACACTGTGGAACTCCTATCGGAAGATTCCGACTTCTCAGGGGTCGACATCGCCTTCACCTCTGCCGGAGCATCCACATCCAAGAAATACGCCGACGTTATCACACGCCACGGCACCGTGATGATCGATAACTCTTCGGCTTTCCGCATGGATAGCGATGTACCCCTCGTGGTGCCCGAAGTCAACGCTGAAGATGCACTCTGCCGTCCGCGCAATATCATCGGTAACCCCAACTGCACCACAATCCTCATGGTAGTAGCCCTCAAGCCCATCCAGGATCTCTCACCAATACGTCGTGTCCGTGTAGCAACATATCAGGCCGCTTCCGGCGCCGGCGCCACAGCGATGGACGAACTCGTAAATCAATTCGCCGAAATTGCAGAAGGCAAAGCACCCACAATCGAAAAATTCGCCTATCAACTCGCCTACAACGTCATCCCCCACATCGATGTATTCACCGATAATGACTACACAAAAGAGGAGATGAAAACCTTCTACGAGACCCGCAAGATCATGCACTCCGATGATATAAAGGTATCCACCACCTGCGTGCGTGTCCCGGTGCTCCGTGCCCACAGCGAAGCCCTCTGGGTAGAGACCGAGGAGCCGCTCACGCTTGAAGCCGTACGCGAAGCATTCGAGAAGGCACCCGGACTCGTAGTGGCAGATAATCCCCGGGATAAAATCTATCCCATGCCTCTCGACGTGGCTGGCAAAGATCCCGTATATGTAGGAAGACTCCGCCGCGACATCGCCGACGATTGCAGCCTTAATTTCTGGATCAGCGGCGACCAGATCAAGAAAGGCGCCGCCCTCAACGCCGTGCAGATCGCACAGTGGCTCATTGCCAACGATCCCAAATTCCAATCCTGAACTCCTTATCCCTACACATAGTCTGCCCCGGAGCCGAGAGTATAGCCCTCACAGCCATACCCTCGTCTTCGGGTCAATTCTTTTCCCAAACATGTATATCCAATTACGATGGGATTTTTGATCTTCATATTAATTTCGATAGCAGTCGCCGCAGTCGCGATAATACTCTATCATCGGCTTTTCCCCGGTCGGCGACTCAATAAGAAGGAGGTGTCGGGCATCATAGGCGAAAACAGGGTTGCCCTCACTCTCGCATCGTTGACGCGAAAGGAGTATATCGTGCTCAACGACCTTATGTTTCAGAACGGGTCAAACACTACCCAGATTGATCATATCGTAATCTCGCGCTTCGGCATTTTCGTCATAGAGACTAAAAATTATAGCGGATGGATATTCGGTAACGCCAGCAAGGATTATTGGACCCAAAACCTATGGGGGAATCGCTACCCACTCTACAATCCCATTCTCCAGAATCGGAATCATATCCGTTTTTTAATCCGTAAATTCAGATTTCTCAATGAATACCGGGAGTATATCCACCCGGTGGTGGTATTCCTGAAGGCATCACGTATGTATCTCTCGGGAGACTGTGAATGTGTGGTGCGACTGCGCAAACTCAAACCGTATCTGCGCTCTTTCGGCGATGAAGTGCTTAGCGTCGAGGAGTGCAGATATATCGCAACCCTATTTGAAGAACACAACATCAAGGACCGCAACGAGAGAGCCTCACATAAACAAAACGTGATGTCGGCAATCCGACACCACGAGGATGTAGTCAATAATGGCAGGTGCCCGCTATGCGGCGGTAGACTCGTCTATCGTAACGGCAGATACGGCGGTTTCTACGGATGCTCAAATTATCCTGATTGCCGCTACACGCGTTGAAACCTGCTCCCAGCCAATGTATAAACTATATTTGTAAAAGTTCAGTTAAGACCCTTCTCTCAAAAATCTTGACCTTGGTTTTTCATTAATATTCCTGACGTTGCCGAAGCGTCATCACCGAGAGCGACAGATCGTAAGTATTCATAGCTATAATACCCGATGCGCAAGCCACTATCAGCCATCCAAAAATCATCACACCGTAACTCCACATATCTACCGGGATATGAAGCGATACCGACAGATTCACTTTGCTCATCAGCCCGCTGAAATAAGGGAGACCCAATGAGAGGAGGAACCCTGCCACGAATCCGGCAATGGCTGCCAGCGCAACTGCTATCCGGCTGCGCCGCCTATCTTCTTGAGTCTTACGGCGAATCATCTCCACAGAGTCGAGATTACGCTCCAATTCGCGCATGAAATCCGTATCATCAGGAATCTCGGGACTGAACTCTGCAAACAGAGACCTCAATTTATCATCTTCCATAATAATTCATCTTATTCTTTCAATAATCCGGACTTTAATCTTTCAATAACCCGCGCAGATGCTGCCTGCCGCGCGACAGGCGTTGCTTCACGGCATCCTGCGACACTTCCTGAATCTCCGAAATCTCTTTCACCGAGTAATTCTCCATATAGAAGAGCAGTACGGCGGTACGTTCGTTGGCAGCCAACCGATCTAACGCCGTATACAGTTCCTGATAGCGAAACGAACCATCGGACGCATCTGCCGCCGCCATATCTTCCACCTCAGTATAATCCACCTTTCTCTTCACACCGCGTTTATGATTCAGGAAAGTGTTATAGCCTATCTTATAAAGCCAACTTCTGAACTTATCAGGATTCGAAATGCCATCGCACGAAAGATACGCTTTCATGTAGGATTCCTGTGCCACATCATCTGCGAGAGCCGTATCGCCACAACAGAGCGCCACCAGAAATCGCCTGAACGATTCCCGGGTAGCGCTTACATGGAGTATGAATTGCTCACGCGTCATATCTATCTATAATCTCTTATATATTATAACCCCTTAGTCTTCTTTCGCTTCTCTCTTCAATGCCTTGAGAGATACGAAATAAACAATCAGGTAACTCAATCCTACAACGAAGACGCAGGCTCCAAACATACTCATGAAAAACATATCTTCTGCATCATTCTCTTTCAGGATGCAGTCAGCAAGCACTCCGTAAAGGAAGAGCACAAATCCCACCAGCGAAAAGATGCATCCTCTGAGCAAACGTACATTGGCGATCTCTTTCGCCGATTTCAGTGGGGCGCGGAATGCCTCTGCCAATTTGTCGGCATCGAAGTCTTTGTTCACCTCCATAGCCTTCATCAGCAGCGCCGCCTGCTTGTTCGTCTTGTTCATGCTGTTAAGGTATATTATCAGCACAATCGACACCGGTAAAACAACACACACGAAAATGGGTACTAAAATCTCTTGCATATCAACTCATTCTTTAAATTTTAAACAATAGTTTTATCTCAACCCCATAATACCCTTTTCCCTACCCTTTTCTGAGACATCTCACTTAATAGACACCACAATCTTTGAAAAGGTGACACTACATTCAAAAAATTTTTATAACTTCGCGATTATCAAATTTTCATTCCGGGAATACATTATAAAAACATTATATTTATTCTCAAATTTTCAATAATCCAATCTCACAATTTACCATAATCTCATCCTGCAATATACGTCATGAAACTGACCAAAATCAATCTCCTCTGGAAGATTCTTGCCGCCATCGTGTTGGGCATCGGTTGCGGACTCATCATCCCGCAGTGGGGAGCACGTCTGTTTGTCACCTTCAATTCTATATTCAGCCAGTTTTTAGGCTTCCTCATCCCACTTATTATCGTAGGCTTCGTTGCTCCCGCTATCTTTGAAGTGGGGAATAAAGCGGGTAAAATGCTCCTGCTCACTATCATTCTCGCCTATCTGTCCACGATAGGGGGCGGACTCTTCGCCTACTTCATCAGCGATGCCACTTTCCCCTCGCTGATCTCCGCGAAGGATGCGGCTGAGATAACCCGGGAGACTTCAGACACTTCCGCTATCGAACCATTCTTTACCGTTCGTATTCCGGCTCTGATGGATGTCATGACTGCCCTCGTACTATCCTTCCTTGTGGGTATATGCATGGCATATCTTAACACTCCGACTCTCAAAAATTTCTTCAATGAATTTCGCGACATCGTGAGTATGTCGATCGGGAAAGTTATCATCCCGCTCCTGCCGCTCTACATCTTCGGTATCTTCCTCGACATGACTATCAAGGGGGAGGTGATGGAGGTGCTGTCGGCTTTCGCCAAAATTATCGGTGTCATCTTCGCCATGCACATCGTACTGCTCGTGGCGCAGTACGTAATTGCCGCCATCTTCGTAAGGAAAAATCCGTTTAAGATGCTCTTCACCATGCTCCCGGCGTATTTCACGGCTCTGGGCACCCAGTCATCGGCAGCCACTATCCCCGTCACCTTGCGCCAGTGCATCAAGATGGGGGTCGAGGAGGAGATTGCCGGATTCACCGTGCCGCTATGCGCCACAGTGCACATGGCAGGGAGTTGCATGAAGATCACCGCGTGTGCACTCGCCCTGATGATTATGCAGGGCATCCCTTACAGCACTCCGATGTTTGTAGGGTTTATCTGCATGCTCGGCATATCGATGGTGGCGGCTCCCGGCGTACCGGGCGGCTGCATTATGGCGGCTTTAGGTCTGCTTGCCGGAATGCTCGGTTTCTCTGAGTCTGATCAAGCCCTGATGATTGCCCTCTATATCGCCATGGACTCTTTCGGCACAGCCTGCAACGTCACCGGCGACGGTGCCATCTCCCAGATCGTAAACTTCTTCTTCGCGCGCCACAATCCCTCGGCAGCCGATAATGAAGCCACTACCCTACTCACCTCTACAGACTGATTATGGATATCTCCGATAGACTGCGCGCTGTGGTGCCTCCCATTAGTACGCCTCTATTAGCACTATATTACCTGTATCTCCCGTTAGCCATTTTCCTCTTCGGCTGGGTGCGTCCGGAATTTGCTATTCCGCTCGCAATACTTTCAGGGCTGTTACCGATCCGGATCTGTAGAAAACTGAAATCGGCAGAGTTTCATTTTCAGCGCCGTAAACTACTGATTGCCGCCGGGATCATCTTGTTATGGGTGATACTTTCCGGCATCGGTGGCTATGTATGGCAGAATCGCTGGGATCATTTCTTTCGCAACGCGGTGTTTAATGATCTGATACAGCGTCCATGGCCCGTTGCGGATGGCAACGACATACTCTGCTATTACCTCGGATATTGGCTTCCTCCGGCATTGCTCGCCAAAATTACCGGAAGTTCCGCAATCGGCAATTTTGCTCAACTTATCTATGGATTTTTTGGTGTGCTTCTCGCTTTCAGAC
>CAMWSV010000094.1 GCA_947177015.1 uncultured Porphyromonadaceae bacterium | reverse complement strand
ATTTTATACTATCATATTCTATTGACCTCCCATCCTGCCGAAAGTTTAATTTCCTCTGCTTAATTTTTATGTATGGCTTCTCCTTTTTTCTAAATTAATGTTAAAATTTGGCACTTCAGAGTATTTCTATCCTTATTTCCTGACTCCTATATATAATTAAAGTGTAGATTTTCACGTTTTTTTCTTATCTTTACACGATTTTTAATTTTAACTACCTACTATTTGCACGATGGCGTTCTCTACGGCAATTGATGAAAAGAAACTCATTGAAGACCTCCAGCGGGAATCGACTGCCCACAAGGCTTTCGAACTCCTGATGCGCACCTTCTCCGAACCCCTCTATTGGCAGATCCGCAAGATGGTCTTCAATCATGATGATGCCGATGATCTGCTCCAGAACGTGTTCATCAAGGCGTGGAACAATATTCATAATTTCCGTGGCGACGCACGTCTCTCGACATGGCTTTATAAAATCGCCGTTAATGAATCCATCAATTTCCTTAATAGGGAGAAAAACCGTCAGAACATCTCTGCCGATTCCGAGGATTCTTCTTTCCTGATAGATAATCTGAAAGCCGACGACTACTTCGATGGCGACGATCTGCAGCAACAGTTGCTCGCCGAAATAGCAAAATTACCCGAAAAGCAACGTATAGTCTTTAATATGAAATACTTCGACGAAATGAAATATGAAGAGATGTCCGATATTCTCGGCACTTCCATCGGAGCCCTCAAAGCATCCTATCATCATGCCGTGAAGAAGATCAGCAAAGCCTTCGGCATCGCTTCCCTCACAGGTGTCGTCGTGCTCTCGGCTCTCAATGCCCGGGCGGTGCCCGCATCGCCGGAGCCGGTGACCTACACCCAGCCGGATGGCTCCATCATAGAATTTCGCCACATCGGCGATGAAAATAACCATAAAATCATCTCTGTCGCGGATGGCAGGGAGTTGGTATTCGATGCCGACGGCTTCCTGCGCCCTCTTGAGTCCGTACCATCACCATGTGCCGTGGGTGACATACCTTTTGGGGATAGCGACACCACAGGCAAATATCTGATGTCAGGTAGTCATTTCCCTCACATCGGTTCGCCACGCGCTCTGGTGATTCTCGTGATGTATCGCGACAGATTCTTCTCTATGGAGCAGCCGCAGGAATACTATCACAGGATGCTCAACGAGGAGAATTATTCTATCAACGGGGCTACCGGTTCAGCACGCGATTTCTTCTCTGAAAATTCTTCGGGTGCCTTCACTCCGCAATTCGACGTCTATGGTCCGGTACTTATGGATAACCCAACAAAGTATTACGGAGCAAATGATAATTACGGCTATGACCTCCACCCGGAGGAAATCGTAATCGAAGCCCTTACCAAACTTGACGACACGGTAGACTTCAGCATATATGACACTGATGAGGACGGCACCATCGACAACGTATATATCTTCTATGCCGGCATCGGCGAGCAGGATTCATATCAGCCTAATGTGATCTGGCCTCATTCCGCCAATATACTTGACTTCGATCTCCCGCAGAAGGAGTTCTACTTCGATGGCGTGCTTCTCAACCACTACGCCATGAGCAATGAGATCAATTCTAAGTCGGGCAGACCTGACGGAATGGGCACCTTCATTCATGAATTCAGCCACGTACTCGGCATACCGGATTTTTATGCCACTACTTACACCTCGGCATTCACCCCCGGACGCTTCTCCACCATGGATCGCGCTCCATATAATAATCTCGGACGCACCCCCGCATATTACTCTATCTTCGAGAGATATACTCTCAATTGGGCCGCTCCCGAGCCCATCACTGAATCCGGCTACTATACACTCGATCCGATAGGTGATTCCAACTCAGGATATATCATCCCCACCGAACGACCCGACGAATTCTTCATACTCGAAAACCGTCAGTTCAAAGGTTTCGACTCCTACATACCGGGGCATGGTCTATTGCTCTGGCATATAGATTACGTTCAGGAAATATGGGATTCGAATGTGGTGAATAATACCCCTCGACATCAATGTGTGGATATTGTGGAAGCCGACAATAATCCGGTGGATGCCACACGCGACGGCGACACCTTCCCCGGCAAAAGCGATATCACTGTGATTACCACCGAAACCAAACCCGCTCTGCGCTCCTGGGCCACGATGCCTACTCCCATACTCTCCATCTCCGACATCACCGAGTCTGAAGATGGCATTATCTCCTTCTATGCCGAAGTAGATAATTCCGGCATCAAGGATATTACCGGTAATGAGGCAGCCAAGTCACTTGTAAAGAGCATTAACGGCGATATCCACAACGTCAGCCGCGGGAATATCTCCATCTTCAACCTCAACGGCGCAAAGATTGCCACCCTCCATCCGGCACAATCCATCCCCCTCCCCTCCGCTCTCTACATCATCTCCTCCGCAGACTCCGCAGTCAAATTCCTGCACAGATAACAATGCACAGATAACAAGAAAAATATCCGCATAATACAAAAATACCCCGCTTCCGTTGATTCTGAAGCGAGGTATGTTATATTGATAATTCTATCTTGATTACATGTCAGGGCTTGTTAACTCGGGGCTTATTCTCCGGGAATTATTCTCCTCTGTTCTCCTTATTGAAGATATGGCGCAGACGTGAGAATATACGCTTTGAAGTGGATTCAGTAGGCACGATATTCGGCTGATCCTTCAGGCTCTCTACAGCCGCTTTCTCGGCATCAGTGAGATTTTCAGGAACGTAAACCATAACGTTTACGAGCAGATCGCCCTTGACTGAACTATTCATCTTCGGCAGACCCTTACCCCGGAGTCGGAGCACCTTACCGGGCTGTGTGCCGGCTGCTATCTTAAGTTTGGCGCGGCCCTCTACAGTGGGCACCTCGGCTGAGCCACCCAGTGCCGCGGTCGGGAAGTCAAGCATAAGATTGTAGATAAGATCGATGCCATCGCGGATAAGTTCGGCATTCTTCTCCTCCTGAATCACAATCAGCAGGTCGCCGTTGATGCCACCGTGGCGCGGAGCGTTGCCCTGCCCGCGGAGTGTCAATACATCGCCGTCGCTTACGCCGGCAGGAATGTGGAAACTTACGATCTCATCCTTCTTCTCCACACCGGTGCCGTGGCAATAGGTGCAGGGCTCGGATATAATCTTCCCTTCGCCGTTACAATCCGGACATACACGCTGCGTCTGCTGGGGTCCGAACATCGTCTGCTGCACTCCGGTCACGTATCCGGTGCCGTGGCAGCGATCGCAGGTCTTGAACGCAGTACCGTCCTTCGCGCCGGTGCCTTTACAATGCTCGCAAGCCACCATGCGGGGTATCTTGAGTTTCTTGTCGACGCCGTTCATGATATCCTTCAGAGTCACCTTAACGGTGATTCGGAGGTCGGTGCCTTTATTCACGTGCTTACGCGGAGCGCCACCCGTGGCACCGCCAAAACCGCCGAAACCACCGAAGTGGCTACCGCCGCCTCCGCCAAACACATCGCCGAAGATATCGCCGAAATTGGCGAAGATATCTTCCATGCTCATACCGCCGGAGGAGTAGTAACTGCCACCTCCGCCGCCTCCGAATCCTTGCGGACCCATGGAGTGACCGAAGCGATCATACTTCGCTCTCTTGTCGGCATCGCTCAGAACGTCATACGCCTCTGCAGCCTCCTTGAATTTCTCCTCAGCCTCTTTATCATCGGGGTTGCGATCAGGGTGATATTTTACCGCCATCTTGCGGTATGCTTTCTTTATCTCGTCGGCCGATGCATCTTTACCCACACCGAGCACTTCGTAATAATCTCTTTTTTCTGCCATCTGTGGAATCTCCTTTCCTTCTCTTAATTGGTTTGATGATGATGATTACTGACCAACAACCACCTTTGCGTGGCGAAGCACCTTATCGTTGATCATATAACCCTTCTCCACAGTGTCGAGTATCTTGCCCTTCTGAGCCTCATCGGGAACAGGCACTACTGAAATGGCTTCATGCTTGTCGGCATCATACACATCGTCTGCCGGGTCAAATTCCTTGACACCGTTCGCATTCAGATACTTTACAAGTTTATTGTAGATGAGTTGCATACCTTCGTCTACCACCTGCACACTATCGGCTGAGGCAGCAGCCTTCAGTCCGCGTTCAAAATCGTCTACGATAGGGAGCAACCCCTTAAGCACATTCTCGCCGGCGTTGCGGATGATTTCTGACTTCTCCTTGAGCGTACGCTTACGGAAATTATCAAATTCCGCCATCAGAAAGAGATATTCTTTCTTCTCCTTGGCAAGTTGCTCCTTGAGTTCCTCTACCTCATCTTTCTCCTCCACAACCTCTGCAGGAGACTCCTCTTCGGCTGCGGATTCTTCCGGAGCATCTGCGATTCCTTCAGTGACCTCCACATCTTCGGGCTGAACAAATTCTGCTTGCTCCTCGCTATCTTGGAATTTCTTGTTATTTTCGTCCATATCTTATATCTTTAGTAATTTTTATATCAGCAAATATTGCGCCAAAATATGTTAACGCAATCAATATTCAATAAAAAGAATAATAAATTTATTCTTATTCTCTCACATTTATAACAATACTTATCCTTGATAGGTTTGTTGATACCGCCAATTTACCATATCGCCTCTCTCACGCTTATAACTGCAGCAGTGTCTTATAAGGAGCATCTATATTCTGGCAGGCTTTCTGAGCCGTCTCTTCATCGTGGAATATACCGTAGAGAGCGGCGCCGCTTCCGGTCATTGACGCATATATGGCTCCCTCGGCATAAAGGGCTGTCTTCAGGCGCTCAAGTTCAGGATACACAGGAAAGAGCGAGGGCTCGAAATCATTCACAATACAATCTTTCCACTCCTCTATCGGTCGCTCGATAAGCCGACGAAGGGATTCTGCGGGTCGGGCTACCGTAACCCCCGCAAATGCCGCAGCCGTCGAGATAAAGATGTCCGGCTTCACCACTACCACCCATTTACCTGCCAGAAAATCTTCGAGCGGCTCCAGCACATCGCCGATACCCTCGGCGTATGCCGCACGATTAGCCACAAATACAGCGCAGTCTGCCCCCAATCCTGCGGCTATCCCCCGAAGCATATCATCATCCGGCACCGCATATCCGTATTCCTGCAGTTTTAGGCGCATCAGTTTCATGGCGGCTACGCAGTCAGCACTCCCCCCTCCCATTCCGGCGCCTGACGGGAGATGCTTTTCGAGACGCATCGTGAGCGGGGGCAAATCTATCTTCATGCCGTTTGCTTCGGAATATTCAATCATGCGCTTCACTCCCTTCACCACAAGGTTCTTTTCCGGATCGCAGTCAATAGAATCCCCTCCGAAGATAAATCGCACATTACGCAATTCATACCCTTCCGGATCATCGGCATTCCTCTCTGAAATTTCCATTACATCGCAGAATGGATACGGCACTGCAGGCAGACCGTTGCGCAATCCCACAGGATAAAACACCGTCTCAAGGTCATGATATCCATCTGCCCGTTTACCCACGATATTCAAGCCTATATTTATCTTGGCATTAACAAATTCTATCATTTTTCCTAATTATCATTTATCATAAATAAGTTTGAAAATTCAGCGATTAGTTATTTTTGATTTTTAAGAGGAGATTGGTGCTTTAGACTTCATACCTGACCTCTCTATTTCCGACGGAAGCAACATCCCCAATACTACCCCTCTCCCACCGAGGAAGGTGAGATATGCCACCCAGAGCCATCCCTCGGGACTGATATCAGCCTGCATTTCCCCACCGCAAACATACGGCATTAAATGCACTCCGAAGAAAAGAGCGGCGGAGATCATCGTGGCTATCATCATTTTGCCGGTTGCCGTCAGTCCGACATACACGCCGTCAAACATAAACGCACACACCGAAACCGCCGGGAGAACCCATGCCACCCATTCGATCTTCCTTATCCCTGCCACCACTGCATCCACATCCGTGATCATGCCCGCTATCGCAGGGGTATAGAGACAATACACCGCCGTAAACACCGCAGCCACAACGGCGGATACCATACCCAATACCTTTATCGACATCTTAAGATTCCCCCTTTGCCGGCTACCGGCAAATCTGCCGCATAGCGCCTCGCCACCAAAGGCAAAACCATCCATAAAGTAACTGAAAAATAAGAAAAACTGCATCAGCACGGCATTCACCGCCAAGGCGTTTTCCCCTATCTTGCCGGCGTATGAGGTCAGCGCGAAGGAGACCGACATCAGACATGCCGAGCGCACGAAGAGATTCCCGTTGACACGGAAGAATCTCCGGGCATCTACCCGCTGTCCGAGTCCGCGAAGCCTTACACTAAACCTGCCGCCGGGGAGTATCCGCGACGCAAACCAAAGAGCCGCAAGCAGTCCGAGCCAGTTGGCGATAAGTGTTCCGTACGCCACCCCGATAAATCCCGTCTCCATGCCAAATACGAGTGTGAAACTCACGATTATATTCACCACATTCACACCGATCGACACAATCATCGGGTATAACGTGTTCTGACTGCCAACCATCCACCCCACCAGCGACATAGTGCCCAAAATCGCCGGCGCTCCCCACACACTTATCTCAAAATAACTCCCTCCGAGCATCCCGACCTCATCCGGCGGAGCCATTATTCCCAACAGCATCCCCTTAAGCAAGGGGGAGAGCAGTATCAGCCCGAGCCCGATCGCAAAGGCTATCAACAGCGACATATACAATATATCCGCTCGCAATTCCTGATCTTCCCTGCCGTATGCCTCCGCCGTAAGTCCGGTGGTTCCCATCCGCAGAAATCCGCAGAGCCAATAGAGCGCGTTCACCAGCATGGTGCCCACAGCGATGGCGGCCACATACACCTCCGCCCCCAGATGCCCGGTGATGTAAGTATCGCTCAACCCCAACAGAGGCACCGTGATATTACTCACTATCGCCGGGAAAGCCAGACTCAACAGCATCCACGTCATTCGCTTCACACTGATACCCCCCTCCTCCTTACTGATCTCTATTTCCACTTATTTATAAATTATTCTCCGATTTTTACCGATTTATTTATTATCTTTGCAAAGATATATATCTTTTGGCAATTATGGATAATAATCCACCGATAATGCTCTCTGCAGCCGATTTCACCGATACCGGCCAATGGCGACTGATAATCTACATCAGCCACTCCGGTATGCGCGCGTTTCTAATCCACATCTCTGATAAGAGCCGCCCCATACTGCGTCTGCTCGCCATAAACTGGCACGCTGATGACCCCGCTTCGCTCCTGAGCAATATAGAAACAGCAATCTACGATAATCCCAGACTCCTCGATGACTATGCCACAGACATAATCATCGAGACTTCTCAGGTGTGCTTCGTCCCGAATAATTATCTGTTTGACACCGAAGACGCCGAGTCCGAAATATTCACGGCTCTTTTCCCGGGTGAGGCTAAGGAGATTCTGGCAGATCCGCTCAGCGACGTCACCGCTCTGTATTCGATGACTCACGGCCTCGACGGATTCTTCGCCCGCACTATCCCCGGCGCACGAATCCGTTCACACCTCGCCGTGATGATAGAGAATTTCCGTAAATCCACCACTGCAGATTCTCCCGCTGTCTACGCCGACATCCGCAACTCGGAAGTTGACCTCATCCTCTTGCGTGGCAAGGAACTCCTTTCGGCTTCCGTACAGAGGTGGCATACCCCGGAAGACATCGCCTATCGTATCTTCAATATGCTCAACGCATATTCCATCAATCCCGAAGTCACCAAAATCTATCTCTCGGGATTGCAGAAACCCATAGACTATCTCATGGAGACCATATCAAACTATTGCGCCCAACTGCTCCCTACCCCCCTGCCGGCAAACCCCGGCGGTGAAGATCC
>CAMWSV010000093.1 GCA_947177015.1 uncultured Porphyromonadaceae bacterium | reverse complement strand
TGCTCTTTCTTTTTTATAGGGCTCCGGCGGAAGCCGGAGTGAGCCGCAAGGCTCATCATCCCTGCTGCAGCATTACTAATTTATGATAGTGCCCTCCGAGGGCGAGCAGTTCCGTATGGGTCCCCTCCTCTATTATCTTCCCATCCTGCATCACGCATATCTTATCCGCATTAGTGATTGTAGAGAGCCGGTGGGCTATCACTATCGTGGTGCGATTCTTCATAAGATGCTCCAAAGCCTCCTGCACCAGGCGCTCACTCTCAGTGTCGAGAGCCGAAGTGGCTTCATCCAGAATGAGGATAGGAGGATTTTTAAGTATAGCGCGCGCGATGCTTATGCGCTGGCGCTGACCACCCGAAAGCCGCGAACCGCGATCTCCCACCACAGTGTCATACCCCTCCTCCATCTCCATAATGAAATCATGGGCATTCGCTATGCGGGCGGCGGCTTCCACCTGCTCTCGCGTGGCATCCGGCACCCCGAATGCTATATTATTAAACACGCTGTCATTAAAAAGTATCGCCTCCTGATTCACATTTCCCATCAGCGAGCGCAGATCTTTCACCCGCAGATCCTTCACATTGATGCCGTCAACCAGCACCTCCCCCTGCTCCACATCCCAGAAACGCGGCACGAGGTCCACCAGCGTAGACTTTCCCGAGCCCGACTGCCCCACGATAGCCACCGTCTCTCCTGGATTCACGTGCAGCGACACATCCTTCAGCACCTCCTGCCCCTCCTTATATCCGAAAGTCACATCGCGCAGTTCGATTTCGCTCCCCACGCCCGCGCTATCCTCCGGAAGAGTCCGGGGATGTTCAGGATCCTTGATCGGATTGCCGGCATTGAGTATGCGGTCGATACGCTCCATCGCCGCCATACCCTTCTGCACCGTATAGCCGGTCTTCGAAAACTCCTTGGCGGGATTGATGATGCTGTAGAATATCACCATGTAATATATAAACTGCGCCGCATCTATCGAAGCATTACCCGAAAGGATCAGACTCCCCCCGAACCACAGCACTACAGCCACTGCAATCGTGCCTAACGTCTCACTCATCGGATGCGCCAGAAGCAGACGATACTGAATCGAATTGCAGAGATTGAAATATTGCTGCGTCTGCTTCTCGAAGCGGCTACGCATGGCTGACTCGGCATTAAACGCCTTCACCACCCGCAACCCGCCGATAGTCTCCTCAGTCGACGACAATATCTCGCCCCAGAGATTCTGGGCATCGAGCGACTGAGCCTTGAGTTTACGGCCCACAGTACCCATTATCCACCCGAATATAGGGAGCAGAATCAGCACGAACAGCGTCAATTGCCAACTCACGTATATCATCACCCCCAAATAGAGGGCGATCATGATCGGATAGCGTATCATCGACATCACCGACGCCATAACCGAATTCTCCACCTCCGCTACGTCGCCCGATATGCGCGCTATGATATCCCCCTTATGTTCCAGGGTGAAGAAGCCTATCGGCAGACTCACCATCTTGGCATACATCTCATTCCGGATATCCCGCACCACGCCGTGACGCATCGGGAGCAGAAACACGTCGGAAAGATAATACGTCATCGTCTTCAGGATAGTCACACCCACCAGGAATCCCGCCAGGACAGCGAGTGTGGTGGTAGCCCCGTAATCTGCAATGAGAGTGTTGGTGAAATAATAGAAATTATTCACCAACACTTCCTTCAGATTATGCCAGTCCCACGCCATCCGGTGATACACCCCGTCGTCGAGTCCGAAGAGTATCTGAAGGATAGGGATCAGAAAGGCAAACGAAAATATCGTAAATACCGACGTGATGATGTTGAAGAGGATACTCAGGAAGAATACCCTCTTATACTTCCAGGCAAAGCGCCTGAAGATTACCATCAGGTCTTTCATAAATTGATTTTCTTATTTCTTGAAAAGGCGTACGATCTCGCCGATCCAGAGCACTACCGAAGTAGAGCCGATTATGATCACCCAGTCAAGTATTCTCAGCGGAGTCACATTGAAGAATTGGCCGCCGATGCTCACGATCAGAATCTGACCCAGCAGGATCACCAACGCAATCAGCAGGAATCCGCCGCAATTTTTGAAATGGAACGCCGAGCGACCCGTCTCGAAGGCGCGGGCATTAAACATATTCCAGAACTGCAGGAACACGAAGATGGTGAAGAACATCGAGAGTTCGTAAGCCGTCAGTGCCGGTGCCCCGGTCTTAGCCGGCTGCTCCGCGAAACTGAAGAGTTCGGTCATTGACTCCACACTGTAGTGCTCGAAGATATATAGGATACCGAGCAGGATCACGAAGAATATGCCTCCGACACCCACAATCGATCTCCACATCGGCTTGTTGATGATAAATGCCTCGCGCGAACGCGGCTTCTCCTTCATCACGCTCTTCGACGGCGGCAATGATGCCAGAGCCATCGCGGCGAAAGTGTCCATGATTAAGTTCACCCACAGCATCTGAGTCACAGTGAGCGGAGATTCCGTACCCATGAAGGCTCCCGCAAGCACAATGAAGCAGGCAGCCACATTCACAGTCATCTGGAAGAGTATGAAGCGCTGGATATTCTGGAAGAGCGAACGCCCCCACATCACGGCGCGGCCGATTGATGAGAATGAATTGTCTACGATAGTGATATCGGAGGCTTCCTTCGCCACTGATGTGCCGTCACCCATCGAGAGCCCCACATGAGCCGCCTTCAGTGCCGGCGCATCATTGGTGCCGTCGCCCGTCACTGCCACCACCTCATTATTAACCTGCAGGGATTCCACAAGGCGCTTCTTATCCATCGGGCGTGCACGGGCGATAATCTTGATCTCACCCACACGCCGACGCATCTCCTCATCTGAAAGTTCGGCAAATTCAGTGCCCGTGATGATATTGCGGTCAGTGTCCACGGCATCATTCCATAATCCCACCTGGCGTCCGATCTCCTTGGCGGTGCCGGGAGTATCGCCGGTCACGATCTTCACCTTGATCCCGGCATCCATCACTTCTCTCACCGCTTCGGGCACATCGGCGCGCACAGGGTCAGAGATCGCCACTATGCCCAGGAAGGTGAGTCGATCAGCCGCCACCTTATTATCTTTGATAGTGGCATCACCCTCTTCCAAAACCTGATAGGCGAATCCCAGAGTACGCATCGCCATATTCTGATATTCGAGCAACTGAGCATCGATTTCAGCCTTGGTCACTCCCGAAGTATCCTTACACATACCGAAGATAATCTCCGGTGCTCCCTTCACATAGATAATCTTCTTGCCTGTGGCGGATTCCACCACCGTGGCCATATATTTGCGTTCGGTGCTGAAAGGGAGTTCCTCCACGCGGCGTGCGCCCTCGCGCAGCGACACATAATCCACTCCGCGCTCCTTGAGCCAGAGTATCAGCGCACCCTCCGTGGGGTTGCCGAGCACCTGAGGCTTCTCGCCCGAAAGGTCGAGTTGAGCGGTAGAATTCACCGCGATCCCCTCATAGAGCACATCATCCGATGGATTCCCGAAGAAGTTAGTCTTATAGATCTGCATCTGATTCTGTGTCAGAGTGCCGGTCTTATCGGTGCATATCACCGTAGTGGCGCCCATAGTCTCGCAGGCGTGCATCTTGCGCACCAGATTATTCGTCTTCAGCATACGGCGCATCGAGTATGCCAGCGAGAGAGTCACAGCCATAGGCAGACCCTCCGGCACTGCCACCACCACCAGCGTCACTGCGATCATCAGCGTCTGCAGGAAGTATGCCATGAATTCCACCCAGTCAAACGCCGGATTGCCGATAAAGTACATCACGATGCGGCCCACCACGATAGCCGCCGCGAAGGCGTAGGAAATCTTGGTGATCAGATTGCCGAGTCCGTCGAGTTGCTCATTGAGAGGGGTCTTCACGCTATCATCGATCTGAGCCGCCTCAAACACTTTGCCGTTTTCGGTCTTATCCCCCACGGCGAGCACCTTCATCACTCCGTGCCCTTCCATCACCTTGGTGCCGCGCATGGCATGATTGCTCGGGAAGGTGGATTCCTTGTCAAACTGAGCCGGATCCGTGGTCTTGTGACACATCGGTTCGCCCGTCAGAGTAGATTCATCTATATTGAGCATCACCGCCTCAAGCAATTCGCCGTCTGCCGGCACTTCCTCGCCCGTGTTCAGAATCACTATGTCGCCAACCACGATATCCTTTCTCGGCACCTGCACGGCGTTGCCGTTGCGGATCACCTGCACCGGCTCGTCATCATTCACCTGATTCAGCAGGGCAAATTCCTTATCAGCCTTCAATTCAAAGATGAAAGCGAGCCCCGTGGCGAGTAAGATCGCGATAAAGATGCCGATAGGTTCGAAGAATACACCGGCATCCTTGCCCAGACCCCAGTATTCATAACAGGAGATTCCCACCGACAACGCTCCCGCAATCAGCAGGATTATGATCAGCGGATCCCCGAATTTCTCAAGGAAACGTTTCCACAACGGATCTTTCTCCGGAGGTGTCAGGATATTGACACCATACTTCTCGCGGCTTGCCGTGACTTCAGCATCGGTAAGCCCCTTGTGATATACTTTCTCTGCCATAATTATTATTGGAGTTAGTGGAATTATCGGATTGATAATGCTATCATTTTTCTATGCCTATATAGAAAATGCAATCCCGATAAAGCAAATGCGATTCAATCACAATGCAAATTTAACCATTTCCGGCAATATTAAGATAATTTTCAGAATATTTCAGTCATTTACCCCCCATTTTTTCAGTTTTACGCCACAACATTGCAGCCCCTGAAATAAAAAGTCGGAGGCTACCCCGTATTTCAGGGCAGCCTCCGCTCCATAAATAACATATTAATCTCACATATTCTGTTTAATCCCGCTATGTTTTATCTCACTCCATCTTTTTTACCCCTCCCTTTATGAATATAATGTTATAGATTGAGTTATTTCACACATTCATCAGTGCCTGCAGCGAAGCGATACGCTCCGCGAGCAGTTCGGCATCGACATTTCTGCCATGTCCCTGCCCTTCCGTCACTCTATAGCCGTAGCGTTCCAGACTCCCGATTGCCGCCGACGGATCCTCGGCGCGGACGCGCAGCGTCACACGCAGCATCCCCCCTTCGGCAGGATGTGTCATGAGATCCACGAGGTGCATATCCGCATCCTCAACGGCGTGAGCCAGCGATGAGGCAGAATACTGCGACGGCAGACACTCCACCGTCAGCACCGAACAGTCATCGCGCTCCGCGATAAACGTGCCCAGCCCGTCGAGCATCGACCCCTCATCTATAAATCCTATCTCCTCACCCTCCTTGCTCACCCCCAGCATACGCCCCGGGGCATCCAGCAGATGCGGCAACACCTCCAGCAAAGGCATCTCCGAATCCACACTCCTCATAGGCAGAAGCGGACTCTCCGACATTCGTGGTGATAATACATCTTTTGCTCTCATAGGGCTTATTTCAATTTTTTTTATTTATTTTGCAATGTATTTTCCTGTCTATATAACATTCGCAGGATTATTCTGTATTTCAAAGTTACAAATTTTGTGCCAAACTTTCATAAATCATATATATATTTTTTAAAATGACACGTCTTAGCGTAAATATAAATAAAGTTGCCACTCTCCGCAACGCCCGCGGTGAAAACAATCCCGATGTTGTGGCTTTCGCCCTGCACTGCGAGAAAGTAGGCGCGCAGGGTATCACCGTCCATCCGCGTCCCGATGAGCGCCACATCCGCCGCTCTGACGTGGCTGCCCTCAAGCAGGCTATCTCCACCGAATTCAATATGGAGGGATACCCCTCCGAGGATTTCCTCGCACTTGTGGAGGCTAACCGCCCGGCGCAGGCCACTCTCGTCCCCGACCGTCCCGATCAACTCACGTCTTCCTCCGGATGGGATATCACTGCCAATTCCCACTTCCTGCGTGGCATCGTGGAGCGGCTCCACAAATCCGGCATCCGGGTTTCTATCTTCATCGCCGCCGATCCGGAGCAGGTGCGCGCCGCCCGGGAGATCGGTGCCGACCGCGTGGAACTCTACACCAAACCCTACGCCGACCTCTACCCCACCGACCCCGCACGGGCCATCGCTCCATTCATTGAGGCTTCTGCCGAAGCCAAAAAAATCGGTATCGGCATGAACGCCGGCCACGACCTCAGCCTCGAAAACCTCGAATACTTCCATGCCCGGATGCCTCATCTCCAGGAAGTAAGCATCGGCCACGCACTCATCTCCGACGCCCTTTACCTCGGCATCGACGAGACAATCCGCCGATACCTCAACTGTCTGAAATAATACTCTAATAATTTATATGGATACTCTCAGTTTCTGGTCGCTCTGCATGGATGGCGGCTACATCATGATTCCTCTCGCAATCCTGCTCCTTCTCACCATCTACGTCTTCACCGAGCGCGTCATCGTAATCAACCGAGCCCTTAAGGAAGACCCCACCTTCATGCGCCGTATCCGCGACTATGTGCATGAAGCCGACCTCGAAAGCGCGGCACGCCTCTGCAAAACCGCCAACACTCCCTATTCGCGCATGATTCTCAAGGGCCTCCAGCGCATCGGACGCCCCACTCAAGACGTACTCTCCGCTATCGACAACTGCGGCAACCTCGAAATCGCCAACCTCGGCAAAGGTCTCCCCTGGCTCTCAACCACCGCCGCCGGCGCCCCGATGCTCGGATTTCTCGGCACCGTAGTAGGTATGATCCAAGCCTTCTTCACCCTCGCCAAAGCCGGAGCCGCCTCCAACATAACCCTCCTCTCCGGCGGCATATATCAGGCACTCGTCACTACTGTCGCCGGTCTCGTAGTCGGAATCATTGCCCTCTTCGCATACAACTATCTCGTGGCACGCATCAACCGCGTCATGAACCGTATGGAGGCCCGCTCCATCGAATTCATGGATCTTCTCAACGAACCCGCTTAATCTTCCTCAACGACACATGGCCCTAAAACGTCAATTCGCTACTCTGGAGACCTTCTCCATGTCGTCGATGACCGACGTCATCTTCCTGCTGCTCATCTTCTTCATGGTGACCTCCACGCTAATTTTCCCCTCGGCTATCGACGTCACCCTCCCGCAGAGCAGCGAGCAGACTTCACTCAAACCCACCACCGAGGTATACATCGACTCGCTCCGTAACATCTATCTCGTCGAAGACCGCAACGACTCGCTCGGAGTACACAACATCCCGCGTCTTACCCCCGCCGAGGAACTCCCCTCCCGACTCGCAGCGATCCAGAAAATCGACTCTCTGCGTCCCGTAGCCCTCTACGCCGATGAACGCGTCCCATACGGCTACGTAATCGACGTCCTCGACATGGCAGCACGCAATCACCTCCGACTCGTACTCGCCACTAAAGCCAAAAATCCCGACTGACCACTCACCAAATGACAGATAACCCACACAAACGCGACTCCCTCATCGCCGCCCTGATCACAATTCTGGTAGCGCTCGCCCTACTCCTATTCCTTTTCTTCGGGGAATTCGGATTCTCGCGCAGCGACATGGCGGCGGCTTCCACCCCGGAGATCGCCCAAGAGGAGGAACTCTTCCTTGAGCCTGAAATCCTGGAAGCACGACAGGATGTAGGCGAACCGGAAACTGACCTCAACGACCGGGCAGCCCCGGAAGCACTCGGCGAACCCGAACCGCAAGAACCTCAGGAACCGGTCAGGATTCCCGAAGTGAAAGGTCCGTCGCCGCAGAAGACACCCCCCGTCGACCCCCTCGTGACTCAGCATAAGGAATCCCCGGTGACTTCCACCACCCCATCATCTAAAGAGACCAGGAAAGTATCCGACCCCGCCGCCAACGCCTTCTCCCCCCACAACGGCAAGAACACCGGCAAAGCAGGCTCGGCAGGCGCCGGAGGATCCGGCACCGGCACCGTGGGCAACGCCAACGGCTGGACCTTCAAAGGGTGCCCCGCCCCTTCGGTCAAACTCACCAACAAAGTCACCGTCACCGTCCGCGTCACGGTCAACGAGAAAGGTATCGTCACCTCAGCCACAGCCTCCGGCTCAACCCCGCAGATCAACGACCTCTGTGCAGCCGCCGCGCGCAAAGCCCGCTGGGAGCCCAACGACCCCCACAACATCCGCAAGGCAGCCGGCACAATCACCTTCACCATCTATCCCAAC
>CAMWSV010000092.1 GCA_947177015.1 uncultured Porphyromonadaceae bacterium | reverse complement strand
ACGATGCCCTTACAATCAGGGCGTCGGAATCAGCATCGAAGTCAATTTTGCCGTCGTCGGCGCGTCGGGCGGAGATCCATACCCGGCTTTGGCACCCCTCGATGAGGTTTTGCGGTTTTTTCTCACTCTCGGGATATTCCGGGAGCGTATTGCCCAGATCGATGATATAGGCGTATCTATCCATCCAATCGGAGAGTTCGGAAAACTCATCCACTATCTCATCCTGAACTTCATTAACAGTCATAATGCTACAATTTTGAGATTTACTTACAAAAGTAATCAAAAAATCTATTTTTCACCATCATTTGGCATAAAAGATATGAAAGAGGGGCAAAAGAATTGCCTTGGAAGCCGCCTGATCGGGTGTGAAAACGGATTAAGCGAGGTTAGAGGCGATGTCGGCGGCGAGACGCTGCATCTTTTCGGGGTCCGGGTCTGCGTTCTTGTGGCTGAAGTCCATGTCTCCCTCCTTTGAGATAGGAATCAGGTGGATATGGGCGTGGGGCACTTCGAGACCGAGCACAGCCATGCCCACCTTCCTACATTCCACTGCTTTCTTGATAGCCACAGCCACTTTCTTGGCAAACTGCATCATCTCGCCGATAGTGTCGTCGGAGAGGTCGAAGATATAGTCTGTCTCCTCTTTCGGCACTACGAGGGTATGCCCCCAATTGACGGGATTGATGTCGAGGAAGGCGAAGAACTTATCGTTTTCAGCCACTTTGTAGCAGGGGATATCGCCTGCGATGATTTTAGAAAATATAGTCATTTTTTTTCTAACAGGATTCAATACTTACAGATCGGAATAACTTATTGATCGTTGATCGGGATTACTTACAGATCAGATTTCGATTTTGATGATTTCGAAGGTCATTTCGCCGGCGGGCACTTTGCAGGTCACTTTATCGCCGACCTTGTGGCCGATGAGGGCGGCGGCGATGGGGGTGGTGGATGCGAGTTTGTTTTCGCGGAAGTTGGCCTCATTTTCGGTGACGATAGTATAGGTCACTACCATACCGTTTGCGAGGTTTTTGATTGTGACCTTATTGAGGAGTTGCACTTCATCGGTGTTGAGCATAGAGTCGTCGATGATGCGGGCGTTGGCTACGAGTTCCTTAAGTTTGGCGATTTTCATTTCGAGCATACCCTGCGCCTCCTTAGCCGCGTCGTACTCAGCGTTTTCGGAGAGGTCGCCCTTATCGCGTGCTTCGGCGATAGCCGCCTTGATGGCAGGACGCTGCGCTTCGAGTTCGGCGAGTTCCTGCATTTTCTTGTCGTATCCTTCTTTAGTGAGGTAAGCCATATTAAGATTTGATTTTAAGATTCGATTATTATTAAGAATGGATTATTAAAGTGAGAAAACTGAATGTTAAATTTGTAAAATGCTCATTAACAACAGTTAAAAAAGAAAGGAACCCTTTTCCGTCAGACGCAGGCATCAGGAAAAAGACCCTTTGAAAAATCTATTTTACACTGCGAAATTACAAATTATTTTTATCATTGCCAAATATTAAGAGAGTTTTTAAAATTACTTTCCTCAACTTTTATATTTGCCACATACATTATTTTATATTTGTCACATACATTATTTTATATTTGTCACATACATTAATTGTAAGAAATATGTAATATTTTAGGATGAGGCAGTGTGGTCGGGTGGTACCTCAATCTTCGATATCGAGTGGGCGGATGATGGGATTATCGGATAATTGTAGGGTGTTTGAGTCGAAATTGGCACCAATCATAATTATCTTTTTACCTGCTAATCTATACGGAAGCCAATACTGCCGCTGTAATATCTGATCCATGGCGGCCTTTGGTGTAGAGTCAATCTTAAACTCTATAATGAATATGAAGCGATCGGTTTCGAGGAGCAGATCAATCCGACCATTGGAAGTACGCTCCTCCATCTTGCAGTAGAATCCCATGAGATTGAAGAGCAGATATATTGCATTCTGGAAGTGTGCTTCTGCCGATCCTTTTTCGCTATATGGTACCCCGGCGATAAGAGTTTCGAGACGATGCATGAAAGCATCGGCATTTCCATTTCTGACATCGCTTATAAATTCTCGAATTGAAAAACTGCCCTGGTTTGAGTCGGAATAAAGGTATGTGGGGACAAGGTCTTCCCAGAAACTTTTTCTTACTTCCTGATTGGGGTAATCGAGGAGGTATTCGTCGAATTCATCATCATATCCTTTTATGGTGAGGTAGCCGGCCTGGTAGAGTACGGGGGTGGGATTGGTGGAGGTGACACCGGCTGATTCAAGTTTGCGGACTTCGATTTTGGTTGGTGCCAATGCCGAGATATTCCAGTCGTCGCGTTTTATCAGTCTGACGAGAAATTCCGGAGTGCCCGAATTTGACCAATATGCCGAAATCTTCCTGTTGGCGAAGACATTCATCAAGCCGAATGGATTATAGATATCCGGAGATTCTGTTGAGAAATGGTAACCGTCGTAATTAAGGCGAAGTCTTTCGAGCGTTTCGGCATAAGAGATATGCAGTTTTTTTGTCAGACCTTCGATTCCTGCCCGGAAATATCGATTCAGTTCTTCGGTAGTGACCCCGCAGATGGCAGAATACTCATCAACGAAAGATATATCCCTCAGATTATTGAGATCGGAAAATATCGAAACCTTTGAGAAACGAGCAACTCCGGTGAGAAAACCCAATTGGATATAGGCGTCCATCGTCTTGAGATTTGAATAGAAGGCCTTCAATAACGAACGGTAGTTTTCTGCCAATTCAGGGTTGTCGATTGCGTTAAGCAGAGGTTTGTCGTATTCATCCACGAGTATTACAACCTTCTTGCCGGTTATTTCGCAGGCCCGACGAATTACGTAAGCAAATCGTTCTTCCGGTGCGCGGTGTCTCTTTTCATTGCCATATACTGCCTCCCACTCTTCGAGGTGAGCATTTAGTTCGGCAATCAGGGAACTCTCATCCTTATACTGGCGATTGTTGAGGTCGAGGTGCAATATCGGGTGAGGCTCCCAATCATCGGTGAGGGAATTGAGAGCGAGACCTTCGAAAAGATCACGGCGTCCCTTATAATATGCTTCGATTGTAGATAGCAACAGACTCTTCCCGAAGCGTCGTGGACGCGACAGGAAATAATAGCCACCGGTGGTGATAAGACGGTGCACATACATGGTCTTATCGACATAGACAAAACCCTCTGTGCGGAGTTTCTCAAAACTCTGCACACCTACCGGATATTTAATCTGCTCCTTATCATTGACCATGACGCAAAGATAACATATATTTGTCAATTCACCAAAATCTGACCGTGAGGGAAATAGATAGGGGGTGAAATTATGTGAATCAGGGGGTAATGCCGGAGGATTGTGAAAAAGTGTGGTGGAATGGGAGAAACATTTGGGAGGGTAACTTGTTGTAGAAGTGTAACCCAAAATTATTTTCATGACAATCAAGAACTTTATCAAGATATATGAAGAGAGTTTCCGTAACAACTGGGAACTCCCTGCGCTGACAGATTATGTGAGCGGCAAGACCGACACTTATGGCGAACTGGCTGAAGAGATAGCCCGTACGCATCTCTTCTTTCAATATATCGGACTCCAGCCGGGAGATAAGATCGCGCTTTGCGGCAGAGACTCTGTGAATTGGGTCAAGATTTATATGGCTACGGTGACGTATGGCGCCGTGATAGTGCCTATTCTTTCTGACTTCAATCCGGTGGATGTGGCACATATAGTGAACCATAGTGAGGCAAAACTCTTTTTCGTGGCTCCTTCGATATGGGAACATATCCTGCCTGAAACGCTGCTCAATGTGGAGGGAGTGCTCAACACCGACAAATATGAGGTGTTTATGGAGCGAGAAAAGGACATCTTTGCCAAAGCCGCGCGCCTGATTAAACGCAGATTCAGGCGTCGATATCCTGACGGATTCACTGCCGAGGATATCCACTACACCGACCGCGGAAACTCCGAACTCGCCGAAATAAACTACACCTCCGGCACTACAGGATTCTCAAAAGGGGTGATGCTCACGGGCGAGAATCTCGCGGGCAACGTGTGTTTCGGAATGGAGAGCGGACTGCACTATCGCCAATCGCGCGCCTTGGCATTCCTGCCGCTGGCTCATGCCTACGGGTGTGCGTTCGATATGCTTACGCCCTTGGCTGTGGGGAGCCATATCACACTTCTGGGCAAGATTCCCTCGCCGAGAGTGCTTTTGAAAGCCTTGGCGGATGTGAAGCCAAATCTGGTGATATGCGTTCCGCTGATTCTCGAAAAGATATATAAGAATCAGATATTGCCGATGATTTCAAAAGGAGCAGTGAGATGGACCTTGGCAGTGCCGCTCTTAGACAGAGTTGTCTACACCAAGATACGTAATAAACTCGTGGAAGCCTTCGGCGGGGAATTTGAGGAAGTGATCGTAGGCGGGGCACCGCTCAACCGCGAAGTGGAGGAATTTCTGCATAAGATAAAATTCCCGTTTACCGTAGGCTACGGTATGACAGAATGTGGACCGCTGATATCCTATACTCCCTGGCGCGAATTCAAGGTGGGTTCGTCGGGCCGTACGCTCCCCACTATGGAGAGCATGGTGATGAGCGACGACCCCGAGAATATTCCCGGCGAAATATGTGTGCGCGGCACAAACGTGATGCGCGGATACTACAAGAATCCGGAGGCTACCGAACTTGTGCTGAGCGACAAGGGGTGGCTTAAGACCGGCGATGTGGGTACACGCTCGGCAGACGGCACACTCTTTATCCGCGGCAGATCCAAGACGATGCTCCTTTCAGCCTCTGGACAGAATATTTATCCCGAAGAGATAGAAGCGAAACTCAATAATATGCCCTACGTGGCGGAGAGCCTTGTGGTGATGCGCGACGGAAAACTTGTGGCACTCGTATATCCGGACTACGAACAGGCGGATAAGGCGGGTATCGCCGGAGCCAATCTGGGGCCGCAGATGGAAGAGGTGCTTGCCGAACTCAACAGACTTGTGGCGCCTTACGAGAGAATATCCCGCATACAGTTGATGCCTACGGAATTTGAGAAGACTCCGAAACGCTCCATCAAGAGATTCCTTTATTCGTAGCGGATGAGTTGATGAGTTGATGAGAGGATGAGGATTGATACGCGGGTATAAGATTTTTCAGCAGTCTTATAGTATTCTTAATGGCGCTGTTAAGTGTAATATATTCTTACTTATCTCTCAAATAGCGCTTCGCTTATCCCTCTTAAGTAAGTTAAGTAAGTTTTTTAAATTTAAATTTAAGCATATAAAATCAGGAATAGAGGCTGATTTGAGTAATTTTTAGTAATTTTGCGTCCGGATACACGCCAAGTGTATGCGGATGGTGTGGAAAAGCACTCGGAAAAGTGTTTGAGAAATGCTAATAAATTACTGAAAAATAATCCGAAATTTCTGATAATTCCGATAAAAATATGGCAGAAATAATCACAGATCTTAAAGAAATAAGCAATCCCTCAGCCGGCGATGACGCTAAGAAAATCGTAGTGAGCGGCATACGTTCCACAGGTAATCTCCATCTCGGAAACTATTATGGAGCATTGTCGAAATTCCTGCGTATGCAGGATGACTTCGACTGCCGCTTCTTCATAGCCGACCTTCACGCGCTGACCACCAATCCGGATCCGAATCAACTGCATGCGAGCGTGAAGAATATTCTGGCGGAATATCTCGCGGCGGGACTCGACCCGGATAAAGCCACACTCTATGTGCAGAGCGATGTGCCCGAAATCGCCGAGATGTATCTGCTGCTGAATATGCACGTGGGTATCGGCGAACTGATGCGCACGGCATCCTTCAAAGATAAGGCGCGAAAAGCACTCGGGCTCACCGGCGACGGCGAAGAGATTGAGAAAGAGATTATCGGGAATCAGTCGAGTCAGGCGCGTGTCAACGCCGGTCTGCTCACATACCCCACGCTGATGGCGGTGGATATCCTTATCCATAAGGCAGACTTTGTGCCTGTAGGCAAAGACCAGGAGCAGCATCTGGAACTCACACGCCGTTTCGCGCGCAGATTCAACTCCTTCTACGGAGTGGACTACTTCGGCGAACCCGTCAATTTCAATTTCGGTGGCGAGGCAGTGAAAGTGCCCGGACTCGACGGCAGCGGCAAGATGGGTAAGAGCGAAGGCAACTGCATCTACCTGCTTGATGATGAGAAGACGTTGCGCAAAAAAGTGATGCGTGCCGTGACTGATGAGGGACCGAAAGAACCGAATCAGAAGCCCTCGCAGCCCGTGGAAAATCTCTTCACGCTGATGGAACTCGTGAGCGAGCCCTCTACAGTGGAGCACTTCCGCAATGCCTACGCCGATATGTCGATCCGCTACGGCGACATGAAGAAGCAACTTGCAGAAGATATTCTCAAGGTGACAACCCCCATCAGAGAACGCATCCTCGATATCCGCGACAACGATGAGTATCTCGCCAAGGTGGTGAAGCAAGGTGCCGAACGCGCACGTGCAGCCGCCTCGGAGACACTTCGCGATGTGCGTGAAATCATGGGTATACGCGGCATAAGATAATCGTGACTCGCAAGATGAATAATCCGGCGGACCGAACCGGAAGAGAGATCCCTGTCGGCAGGTTGTTGCCCATCATTATTGTAATGATGATTTTCATAGCGGGCTGCCGCGGGAAATCTGGCAGTGACCGAGCCGGAGAGGGGAAGATCGTTGTGGCGGTTTCCACCCCCGCTCTGGGTAGACTTGTGGAGGAGATAGGTGGCGACTACTTTAAAGCCGTGGTGCTCATCCCCTCCGGAGCAGACCCCGAGAACTACGAGCCGGATATGGCTACGATGAAGACGGCTTCCGAAGCCGAGGCGATGCTATCGCTCAATACCATAGGATTTGAACAGACATTGACTTCGAGACTTCACTCCGCGATTCCCGGTATGCAGGTGATGGATCTTTCTGCCGGGATAGAGATGCTTGAGCACTCGCATGGTGGGGGTGAGAGCAATCACGGGCATGAGCACGGCGAAGGCGATCGCCATGTTCATGCCGACCCTCATCTTCTGAGTTCGCCCCGCAATGCCCGGAAAGTCGCCGCCAATATGGCGCAGGTTCTGATCAGAATGTGTCCGGACGCCGCGGAGGGTATAGGGGAGCGAGCGGCAAATCTTGACTCCGTGCTGGGAGATATCGACTCCCGGCTGCTCCGAATGTTTAAGGAAAAGCAGGGAACTGCCTTCGTGGTGATGCATCCCACGATGAGTTACTTCGCCCGTGACTATGGAATGAGGCAGATCGCCCTGGAGCAAGACGGCAAGGAACCATCTCCCCGTCAGATGGCAGAGAGGATTGAAGATGCCCGCCGATCGGGTGCCGAACTAATGATTATCGACCCCTCCAAGAACAGCAGGACTGCCGACGATATAGGGCGCCGGCTGGGGCTGAAACCGTATAAAGCAGACTTCAATGCGGCAGACTTCATAAATCAGTATCTCCCGTTAGGGAGAAAACTGGCGGAAGATTCACCCTCCGCGATTGAAAAATAGGCTCATAATGTCAATAATTTTCAAAAATATAGGAATTTATTCCAAAATTTATTATCTTTGCGTTTCAGAAGGCCTCCGTGATATGCCGGGGCTATAAATACGCAAATTAAAAACCATCATATTACTCTTAATCAATTAGACAATTACGCTTAATCATTTCAGGCAGAGATGCCGTAAGTAATGACTGATTTAATTTCTCTACGAAATGGACGAAAAGAAACCAAAGAGACCGCGTATCGGCGCGCTGAACGCATCAATGGATGCTTCTGATACCGAAAATCGTTATCAACCGCTGAGGAATACATCGGATGGAGAAACATCCGAGGGGAGCACATCCGCCACCACTACCTTTGGCGGTTATCAGCCTCGTCGTCAGGCTTATCAACCTTATCAACGTCGCGAGGGCGCGTATCAGCCCCGTAATAATTATAATCAGCAGGGGGAACATCAGCAGGGCGCGTATCAGCCCCGTCAACAAGACGATAACCGCGAGGGAGGCTATCAGCCCCGTCAGCAGCGCGGCTATCAGCAGAATCGTCAGGGCGGTTATCAGCCCCGCCAGGGCGGTTATCAGCCCCGCCAGGGCGGTTATCAGCCCCGTCAGGGTGGTTATCAGCACACCCAGCGGAGCCGTGAGGGGCCGCAG
>CAMWSV010000091.1 GCA_947177015.1 uncultured Porphyromonadaceae bacterium | reverse complement strand
CGCCGGAGGGCTATAAAAAATTAGAAAAGGATATGAGAAAGATTGCAATATTCGCTTCCGGCAGCGGCACAAATGCCGAGAATATATATAAATTCTTTGCTAATGGCAATCGCGTGAGCGTGCCGTTGGTGGTGTATGACCGCGTGAATGCGGGTGTGGCTGAGCGAATGGCGCAGTATCCGCTCGTGCGCACGGAGTATGTGCCGGCAGAGGTGTGGAAGGAGCGTCCGGAAGAGATAGCCGCTATGCTGCGCGCGGAGGGTATCGATATGGTGGTGCTCGCAGGATTCCTGCGGTTTGTGCCGGAAGTTCTCACCGGGGAGTATGCCGGAAGGATGCTGAATATCCATCCGTCGCTGCTGCCGGCATACGGTGGGGCCGGGATGTATGGCGACAAGGTGCATCAGGCGGTGATCGCGGGGGGCGAGAAGCGGTCGGGCGTTACGGTGCATTATGTGTCGGAAAATATAGATGAGGGGGAGATATTGATGCAGGAAGAGGTGGAGGTGACGCCTGAGGATACTCCCGCGAGCCTCGCCGAGAAGATTCATAAGTTGGAATATTCGCTCTATCCGCGTGCGATAGTGGAGGCATTGTCGCGGTTGAAGGAGAGCGGGAATGATAAGGAAGATATTGCTGAGGATGGTGTGAAAGGGGCGGAGAATCCGCCTGAGATCAAAGGAGTGACTCCACCCCCTGCCCCCTCGCCTGCCGAGGAGTGGGCAGAGACTTTGGGGGTTAATTTTGATGCGGAGAAGATTGTGCCCCGAGGGAAGCCGGAGGTGGTGGAGGTAGAGATCGCGGAGGGAGAGAATACCGCGGCTGCCGGCGTCGACGGGATATATGGGAATGTGGGAAATTACGGGCATGGCGGGAGTTATGGTGTGGCAGGACATGCCGGGGGCGCCGGAGATGGAGAGCGGGAGAAGATGCCCCCTACATATCTGGTGTGGGCTGTGGTGATGACGGTGCTGTGCTGTCTGCCGGCGGGAATTGCGGCGATAGTGTTTGCCTGCCAGGTGTCGAGCCGCTACTATGCGGGAGATGTGGAGGGTGCCGGAAGAGCCTCGCGTAATGCTGAGATCTGGATAATCGTAAGTTTTGTGCTCGGCGTGATGGTGAATACCCTCTACCTGCCGATGATGCTCATTTTCTGATGAAATTTTTCTGATGAATCAATAAGGGGATAATTTTTTGAATTAGAATTATTTTCCGGAATAATTTGATTTGGATTCAGAGAGTGTTTTGAGTTAAGTAATCTGAATTTTTACTGAAGGATGATACGATTTACTCCTCGCAGGATACGTCGGCTGTCGGTGATAGCCGGCGTATGCGTTTTGACGGCGATGTTCTATATGGTAGTGGATCCGTCACGAACGTGGTGGGCGCCTAAATGTGTGTTCCGGATGGTGACGGGTCTGGAGTGTCCGGGGTGCGGTTCACAGCGGATGGTGTATGCGTTGCTGCATGGCGATTTTGCGGGGGCGTGGGAGGCAAATCCGTTTCTGCTGTCGGCGCTGCCCCTGATAGGTGTATGGATATGGGTGGATACGGATCCCGGGCTGTATCCGCGTGCCACCCGTGTGCTCAATTCAAGGGGATTTATCATAATCGTGGGGGTGTTGATTATCGGATGGTGGATAATCAGGAATTTATAATGCGGGGGGAGATTATTCATTGCGGGTGTAAATATTCATTGCGGGTGTAAATATTTATAAAGCGGGACAATAAAATTTAAAAGATAGCGTTAAGATATAAATTCGACGCGGCAGGAGAGCATTAAAACAGTATTGAATCTCTGCCAAAGGGTGCCTGAATAGTGCGGTGATCTTCCGGATGCAGGCGTGAAATATAATCAGAGTAGACTTTTGCGATTTTTAACGATTATATTTTTTTTTCTTAAATATTGATGTTTTTAATTTTTTTTGATTAACTTTGCTTTTAGCATACGCGTGGAGTGTCCGATTTATGCCTTGAGGTGATGAGGAAATTCGTGGTGCATGCTGAAAACCTGACATTCGAGCATGATTTTTCAGTTCACATCTGATAAACTTCAGTTATCTTCCGGTAGTGAAGTATTTCCGACCCAAAAAAAGAATCATGTGGCAATTAAGTCATCCGGTGAGATGCTTTACGAATATCCGGCTCCATAGGGAGATATGAAAGTGGAAGCGACGCACCGAACGATTTTATAAAGAGAAATTACAAATAAACCATAATTAACCATAATTTAACCAACTAACTGATTAGCACTATGAAGTTTAATTCCTTCTCGCTGACCGCCAGGACCGTCATAGCGTCGGTCGTGCTGGCTACGGGTGCTTCGGTATTTGCGCAGACTGATCAGGTCTCCGTTGTGGAGTATGATCTTATGCCGACAACTACCTTTAGTACCAAGCATCAGGGTCAGGCACAGAAAGACAGAGTGGATGCTTCCGGCCGTAAGCCTTCGGGAGCGGCACACCTGCCTAAATTCCAGAATCGTCCTCGCAGCATCATGCGTTCGGTCGAGGCTCCGCGTGGCAACGTCTATGCGGTTGTAAACCGTTATGAGGAGATGGAGCACGCCGCTGATGCATATATGGCATCACTTAATCTTACTACGGGTGTAATGCTTCCCGAATGGTATAATGCCTCTCTCAATAAGATAGGCGATGACTATACAATGCGTGCCGTGGCTTGCCGTAAGGGTGAGTTGCTCGTGCCTGAAACGGGTATCGAAAATATGAACGGCTTCTCCGGCATCCGCTGGACAAGACTCGATCTTTCCACCGGTATGGTGAACGGTATCATTGAGTTTACCGACAATATGGCTGACTGCTATTCAATGACTTACGACCCGGATAAGGATCTTTTCTATACCGTATCGTTCGACAATAGAAACGGCGTCAACAGTGTGTTCGGTATCGTGAATCCCAATGGTCCTAACGGCTGGACATACACTCCGGGTCAGAAACTCAGCGACTATGAGGGTTCCAATCAGCCCTATATCCCGGCTATCACATACAACCCGGTTGATAAGAAGATTTACGCTTTTGACAATCGCTATGGTGTATACGAAATCGAATACCACATGCACCCGAGCGGACTTATCATTGAAGACAACTATCTCGTAGAGGTAGGTGAAACTTCATGTGAGGAACTTGATAACCCCATGATTTTCGGCGGCGATCCGGACTACGGTATCTATGCCGGCGCTGTGACATACAGCCCGATGGACGAGATGTTTGTGGCTATCTTCCGCGACAATATGCTCATGGGCAACCGCATCCTCTTTATCCACCCCGAGACATTCGAGGCATTCGTGGGCAAGAATCTCACTCCGCTCACTCCGTATGTGAATGCGCTCTTCTGTATCGATGAGGTGGCAGATGCCGATGCTCCCGAACTTCCCGCTACTCCCGTGGCAGTATTCGATAAGCAGAGCCTCAGCGGCGAAATCAAATACACTACTCCCACGAAGTCATTCGTAGGCGTTGACATCACCGGTGAGCCCCTTGAGTGCATCACTCTTATCGATGGCAAGGAGGTAGACAAGCGCACTGTAAAAGCCGGCGATTCGTTTACCCTCCCCATCACTCTTGAGCAGGGTCAGCACGCATTGGAATATTATGCATCGCTCAACGGCAAGACAAGCCCTGCCCGCAGATACGGTTTCTATGTAGGCTATGACTCTCCTGTGGCTCCCACCGGCGTTGATATCGCAGCCAACGTGCTCACATGGAAGGCCAACGGCAACGAAGGTTATCACTCAGGCTATGTGGATATGGCTGATCTCGGCTATAACATCTACGTAGAAGACGTGAAGCAGAATACCGCTCCTGTGAAGGCTACTACTTTCACACTCAACGTGCCCGAGGAGATGAAGCGTTACCGTATCGCTGTGACTGCCGTATCTCAGGGTCAGGAATCACTCCCGACTGTGATCAATCCTATCTTCGGCAAGGCATTCGACCTCCCCTTCAGCCAGACTCCTACCCGTGAGGAAGTGGTATGCTTCGACTTCTATAACGAGGATAATGATAATGCTGTCTTCAAGTATGGTACGCACAGCGGAACCGTGCCCGGCCTGTCATTCACCAGAAGTTACTTCAATGATGCCGATGACTGGTTGGTATTGCCTGCAGTGCATCTGACTAATCCCGATGCCCTCTATGAATTCGCATTCACCATGCGTGGTCACAGAGCGGAATTCACCAATGAGTCATACGCCGTGTACGTCGCCAAGAGACCCGAGCCCAAATATCTTAAGGAAGGTATGCTGATATATGACGCTCCCGAAGAGAAGATTCATGGCCTCATGCCCTCTGACAAGCACTTCACATTCGCAGTGCCCGAGGCTGGTGACTACTACATCGGTCTGCACGTGAAGTCTAAGATTTCGGCAGGTTCAGCCGGCATGTTCGTACACGACTTCTCTGTAAGAGAACTCTCAGGCAAGAGCGCGGCTGTGCCCGGCAAACTCACTGACGTAGTGATCACTCCGGGTGAGTATGGCGACCAGTACGCTACCGCTACAGTAGTGCTCCCCACCAAGGACCTTCTCGATCGTGACCTCCCGAAGGATAGCAACATCACTCTGATGATGTCTTATCTCGACACCGACGGCACAACCGTCACCACTGAGGCGAACGGCAAACCCGGCGAAAAGATCACTATCGAGAATACTGCTCCGCAGGATGGCTTCGTGGTATATACTCTCTCTACGAAGAATGAAAACGGCGAGGGCTATCGCCAGTCTTACTCAGTGTATGTAGGTATCGACACTCCGCTCTGCCCGGTAAATATCAAGGGTGTGCCCACGGAAGATAATATGGGTCTTAACCTCACCTGGGATGCTCCCGGCAAAGTAGGTAAGAACGGTGGCTATGTTGATATTGAGGCTCCTGACTTCAAGTATGTGATCTACACTGTGGATGGCGTGACCAAGCATAAGATGGATGACACAAAGGAACTGGCTTATACATTCCGTCCCTTCGGCGACGCCACCAGAGGCAAACTCACTACATTCAATGTGGGTCCGGCTGCTAATAATGTCGCCGGCGAGTCTTCAAATTCTATCTTCGTACGCGATGATATAGGCTCACCGTATGAACTCCCGATGAAGGAGGAATTCAATACTGCTAACTTCAGTTACTTCCCCTATACTTTCTTTACTTCTCAGGCTTATTCAGGCTCTACTTGGGAAAATCAGGGCAACCTCTTCAACCAGGGCTTTACTGATATAGTGCCCATCGAGGGTGTGCTCGTAGGTTCGAATGAGGGCCGTCCCACACTGGCGAAGACGAATCTCCCGAAGTTCACTACCGAGGGTATCAAGAAGGTGGTATTCGTGCTCCGTTATCTTGACTATGCCCACGCTCCGAAGTTTATCCAGATCTACGGACGCAGCAGCAAGGATAATGAAGAGAGTTACGTAGGCGAAATCACTCTGAAGAATCCCGCCAAGGCTGACTGGGCAGAATCGGAGGTGATTCTTCCCGAGACATTGACTGACTGTCCTTGGGTACAACTTCGTGTGGCTACAAATTTTGCAGGTAACCTCGATGAGTACCTGATCATTGACAGTTACACCATCATGCCCGATGCTGACTTCGACCTGAAGGTTTCTGACCTTGATGGCCGCACAGAAGCAACTCTCGGCGACGACGTATCCTACAATGTGGTGGTAGCCAATTCCGGACGCGAACGTATGAGCGGCAAACTCCTTGTGGAACTCACTACTCCCGACGGCAAGGTACTCGACTCCCAGAGCACTGACATCCGTAACCTCAACTCAAGCCAGACTGCTGACTTTACCGCCAACTTCCACATCGAAAGCAGTTATTCCGCCTATAAGACTCTTCGCGTAGTCGCTACTGTAGATTCTGAGGGTGATGAAAATATCAATAATAACATGAAGGTGCTTGATCTCAGCCTTATGAGTTCTTCGCTCCCGATCGTTAACGACCTCAAGGCGAATGTAAATGAAGCCGGCAATGTGGATCTCTCATGGAGCCCCGCTGAGACTGAATACGGTAACTTCGAGAACTTCGAATCATACAAGCCCTTCGCCGACACTGAATCGTTCGACTACTGGGGCAATTATAACGGCGATGATCTCTGGCCCAGTTTCTTCCAGAATCAGACCACAGGCACAATGGTGCGTTGGGAAAACGATAATAAGAAACTCGGCTGGCAGGTATATGACTGGTATGAGATGTATAACACTGATGCCGAAGGCACTGCCTATACTACTCCGGCATATATCGAGCGTCTGAAACCCCATTCAGGCCGTCAGGCTCTCCTGGCCCGTTGCGGCGGATATGAGGAAGGTTCTGATCCGGTGGCTACCAGCAAGTGGCTCGTGTCTCCGCTCGTGAAGCCCGGTACGATGCTCTCGTTCTATTACACTACTTTCGAGTCCAGCACTACAGAGTATATCGAAATCTGGACTTGCGAGAAGGAAAACGGTAAGTTCGATCCGTTTGATAAGAATATCAACCTCGGACGCGCCGGCGACTTCAAGAAGAAAACTTCGAAGTCTAAGAGCGGTAGCGAAATCTGGGAACTCGTGACTTACACCCTCGGACGTAAGGATTGCCAGTTTGCACTCCGCTACATCTCATACGACGGTTATGCCGCTGCAATCGATGACCTCTCGTTCACTCCGGCACAGAAACTCACCCGTAAGGCTGAATCTTACAATGTATACCGCACAGACAAGAACGGTGAGAACCCCGTATGTATCGCTCATAACATCACAGGCACTTCATTCACCGACACTGACTGGCATGACACTGACGCCCGCTACTACGTGGTATCGAACTGCACTGTAGACGGCTACCTCCGCCAGAGCCCGATCTCTAACGTGGTATTCATCGGAAGTTCTGCAGTAGGCGAGATCACCGCAGCCCAGAAGGTAAGCGCAGGATTCGGCGTGATCAACGTTGAGAACTTCGCAGGCGAGCCCGTAGTGATCGCCGCTGCGGACGGTAAGGTAGTAGTAAGCGGTAAGGTTGCTTCAAACAACTACTCTTACTCTATAGACAAGGGTATCTACCTGGTGACTATCGGTAAGAAGACCTATAAGGTAGTAGTAAAATAATCTGAAATAATCGACTCTTTAACTCCTCCGGCGCCCGGCGCCGCATGGAGAGCAGATAAATACCTCCTGAATCCCCAAGCGGGATTCAGGAGGTATCTTTTTATATAGACTCAGCCATCACAATCTCTTAATATAGCCATCTTAACCTCTTAATAAACTTGCGAATTATCTGCCATTGCCTTGCAAAATACTGCCCGAAGCAGGGCAAACGGAATATTATATGGCGATGGAGAGAGGAAATACAAAAAAAAATGTTAACTTTGCAAGTTAGGTAAGTTTTTAAATAAACAAGTGAGGTAAGTGTAAATAGAACTTGTTTAAAAACAACTTGGTGAAAATTAACTTGGTGAAAATTAACTTGGTGAAAATTAACTTGGTGAATATAACCGCAACATGTTTGAGACGTCGATATATTACAGTGTGCTGGCAGGAATGATAGTATTGGCCTGCATAGTATTCATAGCATTGCAGAAGATTACACCGGCTTACGGCCTGACGTATGATCGCAAGTGGGGGCCGTCGATCGATAACCGCCTCGGGTGGATGCTGATGGAGGCTCCGGTGTTTTTCGCTATGCTGGCGTTGTGGCTCTGTTCGCCCCGCAGAGGGGAGCCGGCTCTGATAGTGATGACTTGCCTGTTTCTGCTCCATTATTTCCAGCGCTCGTTTATCTTCCCCCTGCTGATAAAGGGTAAGAGCAAAATGCCACTCTCCATCATTATCTCGGGCATTACGTTTAATCTGCTGAATGCGTATATGATAGGTGGATGGTTTTTCTATATTCAGCCGGCTCCGGAGTATCCGGTGAGTTGGCTGTGGTCGCCTCTCTTTATCCTGGGCACGGCGGTATTCTTTATCGGGATGGGAATCAATATCCATTCGGATGCGATAATCCGCAATCTGCGTAAGCCCGGCGATACGGGGCATTATATTCCGAGAGGGGGGATGTTTCGCTATGTGACGTCTGCTAATTATCTGGGCGAACTTACGGAGTGGATCGGCTTCGCGATTTTGACCTGGAGTCTGCCGGGAGTCGTGTTTGCGGTGTGGACCTTCGCTAATCTCGGGCCCCGTGCGCGCGCTACTCACCGGAAGTATATCTCGATGTTTGGCAAGGAGTATGAGGGACTCGGCAGGAAGTATATGATTCCTTTTATTTATTAGGATTGGAATTATTGGAAAGGATTGGAGTAATTGGAATTATTGGAGTAATTGGAATTATTGGAGGAATTGGAGGAATTGGAG
>CAMWSV010000090.1 GCA_947177015.1 uncultured Porphyromonadaceae bacterium | reverse complement strand
TGTAATTTAATAAGTCTACTAATCAAGCGCGATAATAGAGTATTATTTTGCAAAGATAACAAAATAAATTGAATTTTTTAACAATAAAAAGAATAAACTTAATTTTAAAGCTGAAAAATGTCGGTATATTAATAGGCTCCGATGGTAGGCCGTTGTATTGATTATAAGGTAGGTTCAATTATGAATTCAAATATGCGAATTTAATTACATGAAAAAGAGTTGAAGATCTCGGTATGATATCAGTACTCAGTATCAATTAAAAACATAATTCTAAAACAATTTCTTGTCGGAATCCCTATTTTATAAGAATTGTTGCCGATATTAATTCTTCATGAAAAAGTATCAATAGATTAAAGAAGATCATCGATAATAAATCTTTAAAATTACATAATGTTTTTTGTTTGGAAAATAAAACTTTTTTATTAATTTTGTGATATAAGAAGCCAATTTCCATATTTGTTACCAAGAATATATGTGATTTTAATTCAGGTTTTCTTGGACACAGATTGGGGCAGGCATACAATTCACATATATCATAGCATATAATATGAATAATATAGACAACGGGTTGTCTGACAAGAAGATTAGGATTGGCTTTTTGAGCCAGTTCTCTCCATTTGACAAACGAGCTTCATCGGGTACAAATTACTCCATTGCAAAACAATTATCAAAGATAGGAGAGTTGGAATGGATTCCCATCAGAGAGCGTCCTCTGCACAGATATATTCGTGGGGCGGGCAGAAGAATTGCCAGACTCTTCGGAAAGAATTTTGATCTTGCCAATACCCGGTTCGGATCGAAGTTACTTTTTCATAATGTAAATGACGAGGTGTTTCGGAAATATGATATTGTTTGTGCATTCTTTTGTATGAGTAATATGTTTTATCTTGACTTTCATAAAATACCTGTTATTTACTTTTCCGATGCCACATTTCCCTGTATACTGAATTATTATCCCACATATACCAATTTGCCTGGATTTGGTGAGCGGGAAGGTAGGATTCTTGAAGAAATTGCAGTGTCCAAGGCTACTTGTTGTGTATATGGAAGTGATTGGGCTGCGCAATCGGCAATTATGGATCTCAAGAAAAATCCGGATCAAGTGAAGGTGGTAGAATATGGGGCGAATATTTCGGATGAAGAAATAGAGAAATATAATAAGATTCATAAAGCCAAGGAATTCTCGCTCCCCCTTCAAATTTTGTTTTTGGGTGTGGATTGGAATAGAAAGGGAGGGAACATAGCTGCAGAAGCTGTGGGTTGGCTTAATAGTCAGGGCATACCGGCTACATTACATGTAGTCGGTATACCACCGGAAAGAGTCCCTGAGAAATATGGAAATCTTGACTATGTCAAATTACATGGATTTTTGAATAAGAATGTGGAGTCTGACTATGAAAAGTTAGCTTCCATTATTCAGACGTCACATTGCCTGCTTCTTCCGACTAAGGCTGAATGTAGCGCTATCGCTTTTGCAGAAGCAAGTGCATTCGGTTTGCCTATTTTTACTCATGATACCGGAGGGATAGCAAACTATGTGATTGGCGGATTGAATGGATACAGACTTCCCTTGGGTTCTACCGGTGAAGATTTCGGACGTCAGATACTATTATCTTTCCAAAACGACGAGTTGTCGGAAATGAGTCTTCAAGGACAGCGACTTTATAAGGAAAAGCTGAACTGGAATCATTGGGGGGAAGAAATTAAGAAAATTATTAATGAAATTATGCGGGTTCATAGTACATGCTAACATATTCAAGTATAGAATGATAATCGAAAATAAAATAGAAGTCGGGGAAGAGAGCAGATATAAGTTGATAGCGTTTTATCTGCCCCAATTTCATACCATTCCGGAGAATGACGAATGGTGGGGCAAAGGATTTACGGAATGGATGAATGTGAAGAATGCGAAGCCTCTTTTTGAAGGTCATAATCAGCCTCGTGTGCCCTACAAGGACAATTATTATGACCTTTCGCAACTCGACACTCTGAGATGGCAGTGCAGCCTGGCGCGTGAGTATGGCATCTATGGATTTGCGATGTATCATTATTGGTTTAACGGCCACCTTCTGCTCGAAAAACCGATGGAGATGCTTCTTGCTCACCCCGAAATCGATATCAACTACTGCATATCATGGGCAAATCACGACTGGACTGATGCGTGGAAGGCGAAAGACCGCAATCCGCGCACACTGATAGCCCACGACTTTGATGATGAAGATGATTGGGTAGCGCATTTCAACTATATGTTGCCCTTTTTCAAGGACCCGCGATATATCAAGGAAGATGGCAGACCGATGCTTATCATCTACATACCCAACGTTATAAGCAAACTCAACAAGATGCTCGATCTCTGGGATGAGATGGCGCGCAAGGAGGGATTCGAGGGTCTGTCGTTCGTCTATCAGTTTGCCGGCTCGGCAACCGATATGAAATGGGATAAATCCAGATTCGCTCACGGCATAGAGATGAATCCTCAATATATCAACATGGTGACTAAATCGCAGGGTGAACCGCAGAAATTAGCCTCATTCAGACTGCTGAAGATAATCAAGAAAATTAAGAAATTCTTGGGAATCAATCGATCGTTGTGGATAGGAAACTATAAGAAACATAAGGAAGTGCGACGGCTTGACTATGATATATGCTGGCAAAATATCATATCGCACAAGCCGGTGAGTCCGGATATGTTACCTTGCGCATTTACGGACTGGGATAATACTCCGCGCCATCAGATGAACGGGTATTTATATGACGGTGTGACCCCCGAAAAGTTCAAGAAGTATTTCTATCAGTTGCTTGAAAAATCAGATAAGGATTATTCTTCCGATTATATCTTTATCTTCGCATGGAATGAATGGGCGGAAGGTGGATATCTCGAACCGGATTCCAAATATGAAACCGGATTCCTGCGAGCAATACGTGACTCATTGCGTGAGAAGCAGTCAAAGGATTCTGAGCAGGCATAAATTGAATTATGGAAGTATCCTTCTTTCCTTCATTATAGATTTTGTCTTAAATCATAGATTTTCGTCTTATATCCTTCGCTATAGATTTAAGAGTGTTATTTATCCGCTGAGTAAGTATCAAGTTAAAGATTCTCGGTGAGTCTAAGTGGATTATAGGGAGTCTTCACAGTAGACTTAGAAAAATCGAAACGATAATTAAGCCCCATCAATATTCTCAAGGTGCGGAACTTTGAATCACCCTCTACAGGCATTGAAACTGCTACGGATGCTGACAAAGCGCTAACGTTAAAGGCGGCTTCCAAGTGGAGTCGCTTTTCACTTTTCCTATAATCGGGGATAGTGGAGAAGTCAAGATTAATCCATAGAGGTTTGAAGGCATTGAATCTTATGCCTGCGCTCCAGTCGGTATGATAGCGGTAGCCGGTGTCATAATTCGGCATTAATTTCGCAGCAATCATCCATCGATTAAAAGGATGGTAGGCAAGATTTACGAATGCCGCGTATCGTTGATAACTGCCGCACCAGGCTGTGCCGGCACGAAAACCTGCGTTGTAATAAAACTTCGAGATATTACCGAAATATGCACCTGCAAGTTCAATCTGCTGATTTTTTAAACTTTCAGAAGAGAGGGACTCGCTCAAGAAGATCCCGTAATGATTTTTTAAAGTAGTGCCCGCATAGATGTAGCGAGTTTTGGCTACACCTACCTCAAGTGTCTGAGAAAATGCACCGAATACGCCTGCGAAAGCAATGAGCAGAAGAATGATAGACTTAGAAACCTTCATTTTTAAGAGCCTTTCTTAGATGCAGATTTAGTATCTGATAACCTTGAGGAGTAAGATGCAGATTGTCTTCAAACAGGTCATAATCAATAGTTTCACCGCAGAGAAAATAACGATAAACATTTACAAAACGTATATTGTCTATATCAGATATGGCGGCTTCCAGATGAGAATTAAACATCTCAATGGTGGGAAGAAATGTGGCATCGCCACCATATTCTCTCGGAAGCACTGAAATGACGAAGATTTTATCGGCATTCAGATTTCTGAGCGCGCTGATATATCGCGCTGTATAATCCTTGATCGCGCTTTCATTATTCTTGAGCCGGGTTGAGATGTCATTGGTTCCTGACAAGACCACTATGGTTTTGTCAGCACCGCAACCTTCAGACTCTTCAAGATACTTAATTCCGCTGCCACCGATACCACGATTATAGGTAGTGATAGTTGGGAAAGCCTCGTCAAGGTCCCAGCGTGATACGATGGAATCACCGATAAAGAGTAACTCTGAGTGCGGTTCATCATGGCATGCTGCAAAGAGAGAAACTGACATCAAAGCGATACAAAGCATCCGGATGGAGGAGAATAAACTATCGTGTATGAATTTTCGTATCGGTTTCATTCTGTTTTTTGATAAAAGTGGCAGGATTTCCAGCCCAGAGTTCGTTGGCAGGCACATCGCGGTTGATGACGCTTGCGGCTCCTATAGTTACGCTGTCGCCGATATTCACTGAATTGATTATAAGGGAATTGAGTCCGATAAATACGTCATTTCCTATTGTTACTTTGCCGGCGTAGAATTTACGGTCGGTTGTATTATAAAAATGCGAGAGGATGTGTGCGCCGGAAGTAATGACGCATCTGTCGCCGATTTCAATGAGGTTTGGAAATAAGGTATCGAAATGGACACCGGCACCGATGAAACATTCCTTGCCGATCTTGACACCACCCGAACGGAGAATCCTGATACGTATGGAAGTAGGGAAGCAAGCCCATTTGGAAACGACCATGCAGAGTTTAGCCCATATACGTTTCGGACCGAATGGAGTCTTTGAAATCCAGGTTTTTTCGTTCATTGCGAAGTGGAAATTGCGGGTATTTTTTATAAAATGATGGATAGATCAGTAGTGATAAGTGAGAATCCATCAGATTGCGAGTATAAATGTAACGCTCAATCAATATTAATTATTATCTTTGTAGATGAGATGTGGTTTAAAACTTCGCCTCATTTAAACTTATAAAAGTATGCAGACTATATTTTTTATATTCGGAAGAGTTTTATCACCCTTACGGGGCTTGATCGGAATCTGGAATAAAATATGGAGGATCGTATATAGCGGCTATTGTGCCGGAAAGTTCAAGACATTTGGACATTCTTCCAGAATTCAACCCTTTATGACGATGCTTGGAGGTGCAGAAAATATAAGTGTGGGAGAAAATACATATATTGGCTCCAATGCTGATATTTCAACTTGGAAGGTGGGTAATTATGATCCTGAAATTATCATCGGCGACGGCTGCGTGCTGCAACGCGACGTGCATCTCTCGGCTATAAATCTGATTAAGATCGGCAACTACGTCAATGCCGGACGTAGACTTACAATCGTGGATAATTCTCACGGCAACAGCACTTACGAAGACCGCTTGAAGATTCAGAAGGAGCGTCCGTTGGTGTCGAAAGGTCCGGTGATTATCGAAGATAGGGTATGGCTCGGGCAGAATGTGTGCGTTATGCCCGGCGTTACAATCGGCGAGGGTGCTATTGTGGCAGCCGGGGCGATCGTCACTAAGGATGTGCCCCCATACTGCGTGGTAGGGGGAAATCCCGCCCGGATTATCAAGAATCTCGGAGAAAAACTATGAAGATATTGTATGTGGTGAGTGGTACCGGCCTGCAGGGTGGAGCTACCAAATCATTCTTTGCGATGGCGGATGGCGTGGCACGCGAGGGAAACGAGATAAAGGTCGTGGCTCCGGATGCCAACGGCGTTACTGTCGCGGCGCGTGAACGAGGTTGGGAGGTGCTCGTGGTGCCGTATCGCTTCTGTGCTCTCCCTTCTTGGCACACGATGCGCGACAAGCTGATGTTTCTACCCAGGCTTCTTAAGACTGTGATTTGCAATCTCAAGGCACGCAAGGTGGTGAGGAAATTTGCGGAGCATTACCGCCCGGATATCATACACGACAATACTTCGGTCACCGACATAGGGCATTATGCCGCCACGCATATCGGTGCCACACACGTGATTCACGTCCGCGAATACGGTTGGAAGGACTTCAGATTGGTACTTCCCTTCATTAATGAACGCCTACATTACCCCAAAGCCGCGTTAATAGCTATTACCGATGATTTGCGGGAATTGCGCGGAAAGGGAATGCCTGCTGACCGCTGCACTACCATCTACAACGGCGTTGTAAAAAAAGAGCAGATCCGCTATAATCCCGACAAAGAACCCTATTTTCTTTACGCCGGTCGGATACAAGAGGCAAAAGGTGTACGAGACCTTATTGATGCATATATCAACTATGCCCGAAAGATTCAATCGGAGAGTAAGAATCCCATGCGGATGGTAATGGCAGGCTCCGTGACTCATGATCCCGGATTATATGCTGACCTTAGGCGGAAACTGCTTGATGCCGGACTTGACGGAAATGTGGAATGGATGGGTGAAATAAAGAATGTGGACAAATATATGTCTCGAACGGCAGCTACGGTGATCCCGTCGCTCTGGGAAGGCTTCGGCAGGGTGATGCCCGAGGCTATGGCGAGCGGGTCGCTATGCGTAGCGCGCGACACCGGCGGAACAGCCGAACAACTGCGCAACGGTCGCCGGATGTCGGGGCATGATATTGCGTTAAGCTTCACCGACAATGCCGGACTTACTGCCCGACTTCTCGAAGTTGACGAAGCCTTCCGCGGGGGAGAAGCATATAAAGCGGGAGGAAAATATGAAAAAATGATTAAAGATTCGCAAAAGGTGGTGGAGAATTATTATCTTTGCGAAGAAGTAGGGCGTAAGACCCTTGACTTTTATAACAGACTCTTAAAACAGGATAAATGAAAGTAATATTACTATCCGGTGGATCAGGGAAGAGATTATGGCCGCTGTCGAACGACACACGTTCGAAGCAATTTTTGCGCCTTCTGCGCGACGAAGAGGGCCATGGAGAATCGATGATTCAGCGTACGGTGCGTCAGTTGGGCAAAGCCGGATTGGTCGGATCGTCGGAATCCACCCGCGACAATCTGGTAGTAGCCACCGCATTGAGTCAGAAAGACGGCGTGGAAAATCAACTTGGCAAGGGGGTGACTGTGGTCACTGAGCCGGAGCGTCGCAAGACATTTCCCGCAATCCTTCTTGCATGTGCTTACTTAGTGTCGGAGGGAGTATCGGCAGATGAGACTATCATCGTGATGCCCTGCGATACATACGCCGGTGACGAATATTTCAAGACCGTCGCGAAGATGGCTTCCGTGGTTGAAACCGGAGTGGCGAATCTTGTGCTGATGGGTGTGACTCCGACATATCCATCCGAAAAATACGGATATATCCTGCCTGCAGACACTACCGATAATGCTGCTATAGATAAGGTAAGTAAATTTATCGAGAAGCCGGATGAGTCTGAAGCATCGGAATTGATTGCTTCAGGGGCGTTATGGAATGGCGGTGTATTCGGATTTAAACTCGTATACATCATTGAAAAATTAAAACGCCTTCTCGGAAAAGAAGAGATAGACTTCGCTTCCCTCCGTAAGGATTATGATCAGTTGCCACGTCAGAGTTTCGATACAGCCGTGGCGGAGACGGAGAAATCAGAGGTGATGGTGAGATATGAAGGATCATGGAAGGATTTGGGTACGTGGAGCACGCTGACCGACGAATTGGCTGATCCTGCACATGGCAACATCCTTATGGAAGATTGCACGGATACGTTCGCAATTAACGAATTGGGGATACCTATGATATGTATCGGTGCCGAGAATCTGATTGTGGCGGCTTCTCCCGATGGTATATTGGTATCAGATCGCCGGCAAAGTGTGAATCTGAAGCACCTGGTTGATTCCGTGGCGGACAGACCGATGTATGAGGAGCGTCGCTGGGGAGAATATCGTGTGCTCGACAGGATAGAGTGTGGCGACGGTTTCTGTGCGCTTACGAAGCAACTCGTGTTGCGTCCGGGAGCATCGATAAGTTACCAGCGTCATAACTGCCGTAATGAAGTGTGGACTTTTATTGACGGCGAAGGGGAGATAGTGCTGGATGACGCTCGGAGGCGTGTGCGCCGCGGAGACGTGATTAATATCGCAAAAGGGCAGATGCATGCTCTTCGGGCTATAACTCCGCTTACATTTATAGAGGTGCAACATGGTTCAAATCTTGTGGAAGAAGATATTGAGCGCTTCCCCTATGAATGGTAAGGAGTTCATTAAAGGTAAAAAAACTCGCCTATGCAAATCATGAAAATTGCATAGGCGAGTTTTTTTAGGGGAAAGGGATGCTCTTTTTGAGTTGGCGGCAAAAGCGAGGCTTTTGAACTGAACGGCTTCGCGCTTTTGGAACGGCTTCGCGCTGATTGTAATTGATCCCGAGGGGAGTTGGAGTATGAGGAGTTAGGAGGAGAGGAGGAGTTAGGAGGAGAGGAGGAGTTAGGAGGAGAGG
>CAMWSV010000089.1 GCA_947177015.1 uncultured Porphyromonadaceae bacterium | reverse complement strand
CCAACGACCCCCTGATTAACAGTCAGGTGCTCTAACCAACTGAGCTACTGAAGCATTTTTTCGTTTCTCCTTTAATTCAGCGACTTGAACCATCGACGATTAACCTCTTGGGATTAACAGTCAGGTGCTCTATCCTTCTGAGTAGTCGAAACTGTCTTGCGGTTCAGGTAGGGCTTGAACCTACGACCCCCTGATTAACAGTCAGGTGCTCTAACCAACTGAGCTAATGAACCAGTATTTTTCTTTGATCTTTCACTCAGTCTTATGCTTGAACCTACGACGATTAATCTCTTGGAATTAACAGTCAGGTGCTCTAACCAACTGAGTTTATAGATCTAATCTAATGCTTTCGGAAGGGCTCTCCCCTCATTTGCGATGCAAAGTTAATACATTTATTTGAATCTACCAAATTTTTCAATGATAATTTTAATATTTTTTTGAATTTCCATTATATCTTTGCCTATTCTAACTGTTGTTCCAACTGATGTCCGTTATTTTTAATCAACTAAGCCGGCAAACAACAAATCAAACACCGACTCCGGAGCCGGACGGTGGTGGAATATGGCGCCGTAAGGAGGTGTGGAAAGGCGCGGAATGGTTTGCATGAATGGAGGGGAGGGGATTTTGTGGAATTTATTTATTAATTATGGAATTAATTTATTAATTTTGTAGTTTGATGTAACTTTCTTCCAGTTTACATTTAGACTTTGCTTATTTAATATGAACTCAGTTGACGCAGACATACATAAATATGAACTCAGTTGACGCAGACATACATAATATCAAATATTTCACCTCGACGGAGCCTTTCGTGCTCGAATCGGGAAGGGTGCTTCCGGGAGTCACTATCGCCTATCACACCTTCGGCATTCTATCCCCCGAAGCCGATAACGCGGTATGGGTTATGCACGCTCTCACTGCTAATTCCGACGTCGCCGATTGGTGGCCGCATACTGTAGAGAAAGGTAAATTCCTCGATCCGGAACGTCATTTCGTGGTCTGTGCCAACGTCATCGGCAGTTGCTATGGTTCCACCGGACCATTATCGCCACTTGCCGATGGCACTCCCCCGCTCTATGAGGAATTCCCTGATCTTACGGTCCGCGACATGGTCAATGCCCACGGTCTGCTCATGAAGCATCTCGGCATCCGGCAGATCGATACCATTATCGGGAGTTCACTCGGCGGCTTTCAGGCTCTTGAGTGGCTTGTATCGGAGCCCGACGTAGCACGCAAGGCCGTGCTCTGCGCCACAGATTTCCAATGCCGTCCGTGGCTTGCCGCCATCAACATGGCAATGTATATGGCAATACATGCCGACCCTACTTTCGGAGAGAAACGTCCGGATGCTGCCCGCAAAGGGCTCGAAGCGGCTCGTGCCATCGCGCTGCTCAGTTACCGCTCATACGCCGCTTACGATTCCACTCAGGCGGATCCTCCGCAGCGTGACGATCCGTTCACACGCCGTGTACATTCATATCAGGCATATCAGGGCAAGAAACTCGCCGACAGATTTGATGTCTACAGTTATCTGCGGATGTGCCGTTCATCAGATACTCACGACGTCTCACGCGGAAGAGGCTCCTTCGCCGAAGCGCTCGGACGCATCCGCGCCAAGTGTCTCGTAGTCGCCATCTCATCCGATATCCTCTTCCCTCCATCATATCATCGCGAACTTGCCGATCTCATACCCGATGCACGCCTCGAAATCATCGAATCGGAATTCGCCCACGACGGATTCCTGATCGAGCACCGGCAACTCGACAATCTCATCAGCCAATTCTATAAAGAATGAACAAGCAACATCTCAACATAGGACTTTTCGGATTCGGCAACGTAGGCCGTGGTCTCTACGAACTTCTGCAGAATGTGCCGGAAGCGAACGCCGACATCGTTCGCGTCTGCGTGCGCAATGTCGCGCGCCACTCCGCCGCCACCCCGGCTCTCAATTTCACCTCTTCAATGGAGGAGGTACTCGATGACCCTGCGGTAAATATAGTGGTGGAACTTATCGACGATGCCGAAGCCGCCTACCGTATTGTTACGGGCGCACTCCGCCGCCGCCTCCCCGTGGTCACAGGCAATAAGAAGATGCTCGCCCGTCACCTCCCGGAACTCATCCACATTCAGAAGGAGACCGGCACTGCCCTACTCTACGACGCCTCCGCCTGCGGCTCAATCCCTGTGATCCGCAACCTTGAGGAATATTACGACAACGACCTCCAGATCTCCGTAAAGGGGATCCTGAACGGTTCGTCCAATTTCATACTATCCAAGATATTCAACGACGGCATGCCCCATGCAGAGGCTCTCCGATTGGCTCGCGAACTCGGATTTCTCGAATCTGACCCCACCCTCGACCTCGACGGATGGGATTCACTCTATAAACTCGTAATCCTCACCCTGCACGCCTTCGGAGTCTACGTCGATCCCGAAAAGATATTTACCTACGGCATTACTCACATGACGGATGCCGACATCCTCTTCGCCCGCGAAAAAGGACGACGCTTCAAACTCATCGGTCACGCCGAGAAGACACCCGACGGCCGTCTCATCCTCGCCGTGATGCCCCAACTTATCTCAAAAAACAAATTCATCTACTCCTGCGAAGATGAATTCAATGGAGTGGTGATAAAAGGTCTCTTCTACGGCAAGCAGTTTCTCGTAGGACGCGGAGCCGGCGGCCACCCCACTTCATCAGCGGTGCTCTCCGACATCTCCTCAATCCGCTACAACTATTTCTATCGCTATAAGCGAATGCAGAGCGGCGAACTACCCCGATTCACCAACGACATCTCCTTCCGCGTCTACGTGCGATATAATACCGATGAAGACCTCGATCTACTTCAATTTGAAGAAATCTCCGAGCGCTACTACTCCGAAGACACGCGCTACGTTATCGGACGTGTCAATCTGCGCCGTCTCCACGCCATCCGCCATCTCCTCTCCGAGCGCAAGATCTTCATCGCCGCCTACCCCAACGATTAACCTCCGATAAATCAATTAATCTCCTTATATATGGATATTTCAGTAGTAATCCCCTTATACAACGAAGAGGAATCCCTCCCCGAACTCACCCGGTGGATCGAAGAGGTGATGTCACGCAATGGTTTCTCCTACGAAATCATCTTCGTCAACGACGGCTCCACAGACGCATCTTTGAAAGTGATACATTCCCTTGCGGAAGTCAATCCGCGCATCCACGCCATCTCTTTCTCACGCAACTACGGCAAATCTCCCGCACTCAACGTCGGATTCCGCAAAGCGCAGGGTGACGTGGTGATCACCATGGATGCCGACCTCCAGGATTCTCCCGACGAAATCCCCGAACTCTACCGCATGATTACGGCTGAAGGCTACGATCTCGTATCCGGCTGGAAGAAGAAGCGCTACGACCCCCTCTCGAAGACAATTCCCACAAAACTCTTCAATGCCACCGCTCGCAAAGTATCGGGCATCAAGAATCTCCATGACTTCAACTGCGGACTCAAGGCATACCGCAAGGATGTAGTGAAGCATATCGAAGTCTACGGCGATATGCACCGCTATATACCTTATCTCGCCAAAAATGCCGGCTACAAGAAGATTGGAGAAAAGGTAGTGCATCATCAAGCGCGCAAATACGGCCATACCAAATTCGGTCTTGATCGCTTCGTCAACGGCTACCTCGACCTCGCCACACTATGGTTCCAGTCCAAATTCGGTGTCAAACCGATGCACATCTTCGGCCTGCTCGGTTCGCTGATGTTCATCATCGGCTTCATCGCCGTCTGCGTGGTGCTGATCCTCAAGATTGTAAGCCTCTGTTCGGTCGGGTTCTCGTTTTACGTCACCAACTCCGTATATTTCTACCTCTCACTGGCTTGTATGGTGATGGGACTGCAATTCTTCCTCACCGGATTCATCGGCGAACTCATCACCCGCAACTCTCCCGAACGCAACAATTACCTCATAGCGGAAGAATTCTGATGCCTCGCAAACGCATACATAGTTTATTTCCATCGCTCGGCGCGCTGCTGCTCATGGGAATCCTCATCTTCCCCTATTCTCCGGCTCAGGCACAGGAGTCTGCGGCAGGCGTAACCGCGACACCCCTGACGGAAGATGGAATCCCGGCTGACAGCATCTCCGCAGCCAACCCGCCTGCCATCCCGTCCACCCCGCAGAGCGGACTGCCGCTGCGCCCTGCGGTCAGTCCCGTGGATATCGACCGCGAAAAGCCGGAGCAACCCGTAATGCACTATTACGACAAACACGGCAATCCTCTCGAAACCCCGGTGCGCTTTCTCACCGAACTCGACACTGTGGTCAATGTCCGCCCCGGTCCCGCATATCGTGCCTTCAACGGCATATCCATCGGAGCCAATATATTCGACGCGATAATGATGATCGCCGGCCAGCGCCGCGCAAGTTTCGACATCGCCGCCGATTGCTCCATCCACAACTGGTTTTTCCCCGTAGCGGAAGCCGGTGTAGGATACGCCGATGCCAAACCCGACGATGGCAGATGCCACTATAAGTCCTCCCCCTCCTTCTATGCCAAGATAGGCATGAACTACAACTTCCTATACAAAAGCAACCCCGATTATCAGGTATTTCTCGGTCTGCGCGTGGCAATGGCATCATTCGGCTACGACATATATGACATTGCCCCCGGTTCGCAATACGATTATGAGGATGGTCCCGCTTCGATGACGGGACTCCACGCCACCTGCTTCTACGGACAGGTACTCGGCGGACTGAAAGTAAAGATCTACCGCAACTTCTCGATGGGCTGGACTTTCCGCTACGCCTTTGATATCCACCATAAATTCTCCGACTCCCTCTACCCCGCCTGGTTTATCCCGGGCAAAGGCACCGGCCCCATATCGGCAGGCTTCAGCCTGATCTGGAGTTTCGGCTCTCGCCCTGCCAATAAGACGGACTAAGGCAAATAAGACAGACTAAGGCAAACGCATTCCGTTTTGAAAGATAAAAGATAATGCACGGCTGCATAGCGGTCGTGCATTATCTTTTATCCACAGTATCTCTTATTTAGCAATATACTGCTTATTTACTTATCCATTTACTTGACACCTCGAAATCAAGCGCTGTATCATACATTTAATACCTTTAATACATCGGAGTGAAACCCGGATTCTTTTCGAGATATTTGTTAGCCTCTCCTACAATCTGCGTATGCTTCGCAGTGTCGAGTTTGAGAATCTTCGCCCCCTTTCGCAGGTCGCATTTATTAAGATCGATGTAATAGTAGCCGGGATTGGTCACGATATCGAAGTAATAGCGTTTGTCGCGTGTATCGGCATAACTGCGCCATTGCGTTGAAGACACGTTCGGCTCCGTCTCGATCTCATACGTGTAAGGCACACACGAATTCACCAGAATACTGCGTGCTATCGACACCCCGAGATCGGTATCGTCAGTAGCCTTCACATGATGTGCGAAGTAATTCGCTCTCACGGCGCGATCCGGCGAACTGACGGTACCCGGCAATGTATTCTTGCCCCCCTTCTTATCCCAATAGTCTATGATTGCGGTCATCGAAGGCCAGTTTGGATCGTTTGTCATGGCACGGTAATCCCCCATCTCATAAATATTGATATTACCGTGATCAAACTCAAAGATTATTGATCTGCCGCTCGCATCAGTCACTCCCCAGTGGAGAGCGGATACCGTGCCCTCATCAAACGTAGCACCTGAAAGAGAAAAGTTATGTTCCCTCAGCACGGATGCCACTTCATCCACGTTGCAGTTATTATCCAGAAGCCATGCCACAAACATAGACATCGACATCGGAGGCAACTTCGCTGTCTCTGCATTATCATATACTGTACCCTTACAGAAAAGCCCGTTCACCACGAGTCCCTTCTCATTCATACCCTCAGTGACACCGCCGTCATATCCCACGGCATAGACGGCACCATACTTCGAAGTCCAGTGCAACGCCCCGGGTTTGTCGCTGCTCACCTTATCCACTCCGCGCGGATATACATAAAGATTTGTCGGGATAGGAGTCTTCCAATCGAGCGAACGCGCCACAACGTAAAGCGAATCCTGACCGACATAAAGCACTCTTGAGCACGCCTCCGCACTATGAGGCATCCAAGCGGCTGCAACACCCACACATAGCGCCGACAAGGCAGTATAAAGTCTTTTCATAAGTATAATTATAAAAGATTAATAATTCAAAATATTATAAGGGATTAATAATTCAAAATATTATAAAGGATTAATAATTCAAAATGATTATGATTATTCAACGCCTCCACCACGCTTTTTGTTTTATGCCGATACAAAGCCTCTGCGTTTTGATCATACGCCGATATGGGAGCCACCGGCACAAAAGAAAAAGCGGATACTCAAAGAATGAGCATCCGCCTTTACTTACGTGCCTGCCGCTATTGCGCAGACATATCTATTTATTGATAATCCTTATAAAATTAAATTTCATGAAGATTATATCGCGAATCAGAGAGCAACTTTCACAGCCTTGTCGCCTGCCTTAACTACGTAGATGCCCTTGGCAGCCTCTACATTGACGCCCTCGCCTGCAGCAGCCTTCACAGCCTTGATGCAAACGCCGTCGAGACCATATACTGCAACTTCTGCATCCTGAGCGCTTACAACGCTGATAACGCCGTTAGCGGCATTTACGCGTACGCCCTCTTCGGAAGCAACTGTTTCTACGCCGTCAAGACCGCCTACTGACTCAAGTTCTCTTACATCGCTCATCTTGGCAGGATTGTAGTGGTAATATACCTTACCCTTTGAATATGCGAGATATTTGGTGAGGAAGCCATTGTCCATATTCACGATGATACCATCTGTATAGCCCCAGCCGATGAATGAACCCTCGCCTGCTCCTTCGGGAAGGTTTCTGTAACTGAAGGAACTGCCATAATCTTCTGACCACGACTCCATGCTGCCATTCATATCATTAATATTATACTGCACCATTGAATTCACCGCGGGGGCAGAAACTGCATACCATATCTCTGAGTCCTCATCATCCTCAACAATTACAGGCTGCATCACAAATGTAGTGGGATCGAGGTCGAGAGTAATATCCTTGCCATACTTGGGATCCGCGAAGAAATATCCATCAACGTAGTTAGCGTGGTCACGGAGTTTTTCACCTGCGGGTAATTCGAGACCCATGCTTACGAATGCATCTCTGTCGAAAGCGCAATTTCCACCGTTGGAAGTAGGAGTGAATCCCCATGTGAGATACTTATCGCCGATTGTATAGTAGAGGGCAGTTACCTCGGGAAAATCAGCAGGGAAGGGGTTATTATCGCCGAGCGATTCGCTGCTCATAGTGCCGGTATTGAAGATGTGGAGATCGCCGAAATCGGGCATCTGATATACCTGATTGAAGAATCCCTGCACATCAGAAGTGCCGTCATACGGTTCGTTTGCACGTCCGTAACGCAATGTGCGGATACCATTGTCTGAGCCATCCTCGCTATAATAAATTGTAGAATACAACTGGGTCCAGTTGTCGTCGGGAGAGAACTGCAAGAAATTCATCTCTGAACTCATATCTCCCTTAGAACTGATATATGTGTACACTTGTGTCAATTTACCCTGTGCATCCTCAACCAGAGAAGAAACATGCAGTGTTACATTAGGTAGCATGGTGAAGTATGAATACATGCCGTTTACCATCGGACCTGTACCTACACCGGTTGCCTCCACAAATCGGCGGCAATATTGCGGATTGTTGAAAAGTTCTTCAAACGATACCGGATCGTAGTTGCGGACATCTTCAGGTATGTTACCATTTGCATCCTGAAGAGACTTGTCGAATACCTGAGAATAGATATACTGCGACGGCCAGCAAAGGAAGAAATAGAAGATAGCATTCGGCAGGGGATTTTCACCCTTGGTGCGACTGAGAGTCACATTCACCAAATAGTATGGCATCTGCTCGAACGTCGGGTACACGATATTCCCTTGACCATCATCAAATGATAGCATTTCACAAAGCAGACCATCTGAAAGTTGGAAAGTAGCCTCGTAGGTATTGTTGAGGTATTCCCAGGAACGTGTCATAGCACCTTCACCGGTCTCTGCAAGTTTACCTTTGGGCAACTGCTGGCGCACCTTCTCGAACTTTTCTGTGGTGCCGGTCACCCGAAGGTCATTACGAACTCCGGTATAGTCCGGAGTTGCTGCCATGGCTACACCACCCACAAGGAGGGCAGCCATAATGGTAGTCATTTTTTTCATAATGTAAGTATTAAGTTAAATATTGATTCCGTATCTCGTGTCTTTTCCCCTTTTCAGGGATAGGGATATTTCGCCGGGGGATTAAGTTTATAGTAGGTTGATTATTGATCCTTTCATAATATCGATTCGGATGCCACATACAGAATTTATATAAATCTGATAATGCTTTTCCCTTCGATATAAAGTCAAAAGC